>JANORH010000198.1:0-10166 GCA_031415215.1 Alphaproteobacteria bacterium
CGGCCAGCATCGCGGCCTGCGCCTCCGGAGCCAGCGGCGCGCGGCCAAGGTTGGTGTGGATCACCACGCCGGTGGCGTTGATGACGCGGAACAGGGTCTGGCGATCCGTGTCTTCCAGCCGTCGGCGGACCTCGTCGAAAAGCGCGGCAAGGGTCGGGATCACCGGTGCGTCGGTGGTCATGCGTTGACGGGCTTGCGCCAGCACAGCCCGGACGACCTTGGTCACTGCGGCGGTGCCGAACCGGGCGTTCAGGGGAGCAGCAACGGGATCGGCACACCGGCCACCCACCGCCGGCAGGCGACGCCGGGGGTCCTGAGCTGTCGACTTGGGCGCCCGGTGCGCGACCATCGGTCTCTCTTTGTCGCCGCCCGGCTCATTCCGGCAACGGCGGATCTGTGTTGTACAGAGCCATCGGCGGGCGGGGCAAGCGCGGGCCGTCGGACAGCTGGACGTGGAGGAGGAGCGGCGCCGTGACACCCACCCTGACGCTCGCTGTCATCGGCCACGTCAATCATGGCAAGTCCTCGCTGGTCCGCGCGCTGACGGGGACCGCGACCGACCGCCTGAAAGAAGAGATCGAACGCGGCCTGTCCATCACCCTGGGGTTTGCGTCGCGAGTCTACCCGTCGGGCGGGATCGACCTGATCGACGCGCCGGGCCACGACGACTTCATTCGCGCCATGGTGTCCGGGGCGACGGGCGTGCGGGCGGTGCTGCTGGTGGTGTCGGCTGCCGAGGGCTTTGGGCGACAAACTCTGGAGCATCTGCGGATCGCCGACCTGCTGGGGGTTCGCGCCGGGATCGTGGTGGTAACCAAGGCCGACCTGCTGGCAGCGGGAGACGAGCCTGCCGTTCTGGACGCGACCCGCGATCAGCTCCGGGGGACCTTCCTGGCCGAAGAGCCGATCATCTTCTGCTCTGCTGTGACAGGCGCAGGCCTGCCGCAGCTGGACGTTACCCTGGAAGCCTTGCTGGCGCGCGCGACGCCCGTTCAAAGCCTGCCCGGTGCCTTTCTGCCAGTTGACCGCAGCTTCTCGATCACCGGCGTCGGGACCATTGTCACGGGTACACTGCTGGGCGGCGCTCTGACTTCCAGCACAGAGATGGTGCTGCAACCCTCCGGCCGCCCGGTAACGATCCGACAGCTCCAGACCCACGGTCGCGTGGTTGAGAACGCCCACCCCGGCGGCCGCGTCGCCGTCGGCCTGAGAGGCGCATCTGCCGACGACATCGCCACCGGCGAGGTGCTCTGTGCGCCGGGCACCTACCGATCAACCCTGCAGGTCGATGTGGAGGTGGCGCTATCCGCCAACAGCCCGCGCCCTCTCAAACACATGGATCAGGTGCGGGTGATGTGGGGCGCTCGGCAGGACATCGGCTCGGTGCGCCTGCTCGGCCGGGCGTCAATTGCCCCCGGCGCGCGCGGTCTGGCCCAGCTGCGTTTCGCTGCGCCAGTGATCGCCTTTACCGGCCAACTCGCGGTGCTGCGCCGCCCCTCGCCAGCCGAGACCATTGGTGGAGCCCTGGTGCTGGACGCCGAACCCGCGGCCTCGCGGGGTCGAAACGCTCAACGGCTTGCCGTCCTGGCCGCCGCCGCGCTGGGTGATCTGGACCAACTAACCACCGCCCTGGCGGCGCGCGATGGCGGCTTTCTGTCCGTCGCAGAATTGGCCCGGCTGTCGCGGCAACCGGTCAGCTTCGTTCGACAACGGCTCGAAGCGACTTTCGAGCCCCTCGACGATGATCGGATGGTCAGCCGCACTGCCGTCGCCGAGGTGAAATCGGCCTACATCGCGCGCGTGGCCAATGAACACCGCGCCGCACCCCTGAAGGTGGCCGCGCCGGTCAATGCCATCCGTGCGGCCTTGGCGGGCCAGGCGTCGCGGGACCTGGTGGCGCACGCCGAACGGGTCCTTTCCGCAGATGGCCATATCCGCCTGACCGGGTCCCAGGTCGCCCTGCCCGGCCACGATCCGCTGGCCAGTCTGTCGGTCGCGCAGCTGGCGCAACTGGGTCGCATCGAAGCGCGCCTGAAGGGCGGAGGCCTGATGCCGCCAGAGGTCGCCGCCCTGGCCGATGAGGGACCCGATGGCGCCGAGTTGGTGCAACTTCTCATCGACATCGGCCGCGCCGTGTCCCTGCGCAACCACGCCCTCAGACAGACCCTGGTGTTCCATCCCGACGCCCTTCGTGCCGCCGCCGACGGCCTGCACGCAGCCTTTCCGAACGCCGCCACCTTCACCACCGGCGAGGCCCGCGCAGCCCTCGAAACCACCCGCAAGTTCATCGTGCCGGTGCTGGAATATCTCGACACCCAGGGCCGGACTATGCGTGACGGCGATCTCCGCCGGGTGGCGGCCGGGGAGGATCGGGCGATCAAGATGGTGCCCCGGGACGATCACCCTTGACCACCGGCGCGGGCACCACCGACCGCGGACCTGCAGAACGTCGCGGCCAGCTTGCGACCCTTTTCGGCTGCCCGACCTGCCTCGACGGCGACGCGGGCCGATGTAGAGGGGTGGGGATCAGGTTTAGGGACAATTGCCACCATCGCCGGAATACCCCACCGTGACGTCCTCGCCGCGAGGACTGACCATGCGACTATTGCTGAACGTGCTGTGGTTCGTGCTGGGTGGCTGGGTTTCCGGAACGCTTTGGATACTGGCGGGCATAATCCTGGCGATCACAGTCATCGGCCTGCCGTGGACACCGGCGGCGTTCCGGATCGCGGGATTTAGCTACTGGCCGTTCGGCCGGATCGTCATCGACGCCGACCAGGGGGTCGCCAGCGGTTGCCTGAACGTCCTGTGGCTGGTGCTGGCCGGCTGGTGGCTGGCGCTGCACCATCTCATTCTGGCCGCAGCCCTTGCCGTGACGATAATTGGTATTCCCTTCGCCTGGCAACATGTGAAACTGGCGATGCTGTCCCTGACCCCGGTGGGCAAGGCGGTGGTCGAGGGGTAGGGCACGATCAAACCGGAGCGCCACCCCTTGGCCTCCCGGCACGAGTCGGCTTTGCGGCGGGGGGAATTCCGCGAGATCGGCGAAATTCCAGCGCCCATCAAAGCATGTGTCGGCTGGAAAGCGATCCCATCGCACACCGCCCCTACCCCCCGTCGCGGTGATAGGTCATCTCGTAGGCGAAGCGGTCGGCGGGGTGGACGGAGTCTGAGGCCACGATGACCCTGCCCTGCTCGTCGATATAGCGGCGCAGGGTGCGGAGCGCCGCCGTGCCGGGTTTGGCGTGGACGATGCGGGCGGCCTCGTCGTCCAGCACCTGAGCCGTGATCTGTTGGGCGATGCGGGCCGGGCGGACGCCCCAGCGGCGTTCGATCAGTTCCTGCACGGCACCGGGTGATGCGCCGATCTCTCCGGCGATGTCGGCATAGACCTGCGGAATGAACAGCCGCGTTCGCGCCAGCACCTCGCCGCTGGCGCGTCGACGCAGGCCGTCAGCGACTACCCAGGGTTCCTGCTCGGCGGTCTCCAGCCAGGCGGCTTCCCAGGCGTCCAGCGGCCGATGCACCGTGGCGCTGATCTCCAGCCGTGCGTCGCGGGCGTACTGCATCAGCTCCTGCGGCCCGCCCAGCGGCTGGACGAAGGCGGCGGGGCGCTGGGCGGCGATCACCTTGGTGCCGGCACCCTGACGGCGCTCCACCAGACCCTCGTCGATCAGGATGCGCAGGGCGTCGCGGGCGGTGTGACGTGAGACGCCCTCGATACGGCAGATCTCAAGTTCCGTGGGGAGTTGAGCGCCGACGGGATAGCGCCCGGACCGGATCTCGCTGCGGAGCCCGTCTGCCAGGATGTGGTAACGTGGGATGCGCGCCATGTTACGGTTATAGCGCATCGCTCCCCCCTTGACCTACCCCTGCACGCGCCCTGATATGCAAAATATGTCCGGACAAATCCAGACGATTGCCGAGCGGTTGGCCGCGATCCTTGCGCGGCCGGTCGGCGAGGCGGATCGCGCGCGGGCGCGGCTGCATGTGCTGGACTGGGCGGCTTGCGTGACGGCGGGCGCGATCGAGCCCGGTGCCGCCGAGCCCCGCGCGCTGGTGGCACTGGAAGGGGTCGGCCCGTGCCGTGTGGTCGGTGGTCGGCGCAGCGGCCCTCAGGCTGCGGCCCTGGCCAATGGTCCGATGGGCGCGTTGCTGGAAGTGGACGATGTGGACAAGCGCGGGTTGCTGCACCCCGGCCCCGTGGTGATGCCCGCAGCTCTGGCGGCGGCGGAAGCGGCCGGGATCGACGATGGCACCGTGTTCCTCAACGCCGTTGTGCGCGGCTATGAGGCGATGATCAGGGTCGGGCGCGCGGCGGGACCGGGGCATTATCGGCACTTCCATGCCACGGGAACCTGCGGCCCGTTCGGGGCGGCGGCGGCGGCGGCATCTTTGCTGGGGTTGGGACCGCACGAGACGGCCTGGGCGCTGGCCAATGCCGGGCAGCAGGCTGCGGGGTTATGGCAGGTGCGCCACGAAGCAGTGTTTACAAAGGCGCTGCACGATGGCCGCGCCGCCGCCAACGGCGTGGCCGCAGCGTTCCTGGCGCGCGAGGGTTTTGCCGGGCCGCTGAGCCATTTCGAGGGGCAGCAAGGTTTCTTCGCGGCGCTTTGCGACGGGGCGAACCCGGAGGCCGTGGTCGTTGCGCCGGACGATGAATGGACGATCCATGCGGTCAGCTTCAAGCCCCACGCCGCCTGCCGTCACACCCACGCGGTGATTGACGCGGTACTGAAGCTACGCGAACAGGCCGGGGATCGGACCCTCGCCCGGTTGGAGGTGGCGAGTTACCGCGACGCACTGACCTTCTGCGACCGCGCAGTGCCCCGCACGCCGGGTGAGGCGAAGTTCTCGCTGCAGCATGCGGCGGCGGTGGCGTGGACGCATGGTGACGCCGACCTTGCGCGGTTTACGCCGCAGGCCATAGCCAATCCGGAACTCGCGGCGCTCCGGAGTCAGGTTTCGATCAGCGAAGACGCCGTCGCCACGGCCCGCTATCCCGCCCGCTTCGGTGCCAGCGCCGTCGCCCTGCTGCGCGATGGGACCCGGCTGGAGGTCGATGTCCCGGACGCGCTGGGCGACCCTGAGTGGCCGGTCTCAACAGGCGACATCGAGGCCAAGGCGCGAAAGCTGATGGCCTGGGGTGGACTGACCGCTGCGCAGGCGGAGCGGCTATGCGCCGCCAGCCTCGGGCTGGGCGTCACCAGCCACGTGGCCGAGTTCTCCGCCTCGCTCCCAGGGACGGACGCATGAACCCCGCCGAGGTGCTGGTTGAACACGCGCTCACCTGCCCGTGGTCGCAGATGCCGCAAACGGCGCGGGACGCTGCGGCCACCTTCCTGCACGACACGTTGTGTGTGGGCGTCGCTGGTGCGCGCGCCCCGCATGCCGACGACATCCTGAGCGCGGCGCGCGGCTGGGGCGAAGGGTCCGACGGCCTGGTGCTGGGCCGGCCGGGCGTGCGGTTGCCCGCCGTGCAGGCCGCCTTCGTCAACGCCTTCCAGATGCACGGCCAGGAGTTTGACTGCGTCCACGAACCCGCCGTCCTGCACCCGATGGCGACACTAGGTGCGGCGCTGATGGCCGAGTGTGGACGCTCCGGCCCTTGGTCAGGTGCTCAGGTGCTGGCCGCGATCATCGCGGGCGCTGACGTATCTGTGGGCCTGGGTGTGGCCGCCACCACGCCACTGAAGTTCTTCCGTCCCGCCACGTCGGGCCTGTTCGGTGCCATCGCCGGCGTGGCGCGGCTCAAAGGGCTGGACCGCGAGACCACCCTCGACGCGTTCGGTTACGGGCTGGGCTTCGCATCCGGGACCATGCAGGCCCACGAGGAGGGCAAGCCCGCCCTGCCCGTCCAGATCGCCAACGCTGCCCGCGCCGCCCTGATGGCCGTCGACCTCGCTGCCGCTGGCCTCCCGGGCCCGCGACGCTCTTTGGACGGAACGTTCGGTTATATGACGCTTTTTGAGACCTCGTTCGAGTTCGCGCCGGTGCTGGCGAGCCTGGGAAAAACCTTCAGGATCGCCGAGGTCAGCTGGAAACCCTTCCCCACCGGCCGCGCGGGCCACGGCGGCATCGTGGCCATCCAGACCCTCATGCGCGAACACGGCGTGACGGCGGACAATCTGCAACAGCTGACCTGGCGCGCGCCACCCTTGATCCATCGGCTGGTGGGACGCCCCGCCGTGCAACCCATGACCCCGGCCTATGCGCGCCTGTGCCTGCCATATCTGGCAGCCGTGACTCTGACGCGTGGCACGGTGGGTCTTGGCGATTTCGGCCCGGACAGCCTTGCAAATCCCGACCTGCAGCGTCTTGCCGAATGCGTCATCGTGGTCCCCGACGACAACCGCGACCCTGCTGCCTTCACGCCCGCCGAGGCGGTGGCACGCCTGAACGACGGTCGCGAGGTCTGCACATCGGTCACCGCCCAACTGGGCTCGCCCGCCTGGCCGCTGACCCGCGTCCAGCATCTGGAAAAGGCCCGCGCTTGTCTGGCCTTCGCCGATCTTGAGACCGTCCACGCCCCGCTCACCGCCCTCATTGACCGTTTCGAGACCCTTGAAGACGCTGATCAGGTGTTTCGCCTTGCCGCCGGAGAGACCTGAATGACCGACACTCACCGCAGCTATTGGGACGAGATTGATTTCGCCCGGATAGCGGCCGACCATCCCATCGGTGACGCCTTCCCTGTGTTCGCCGCCAGAAGCCGCGACGAGATCCGGGCGCATCAGGAGCGGCTGTTCACCCGCTGCGTCGCGCGCGCCTGGGGGACCATCTTCTACCAACGTCTGTGGGGCGAGGCGGGCATCCAGCCCGGCGATATCCGCAGCCTCGACGACCTGCCCCGCCTGCCGGTGTTCGACAAGTCCGACATCATGGCCAGCCTGGAGCGCAGCCCCCCGTTCGGAGACTTCGCCGGGTTCGAGACCTACGCGCAACGCCCGCCGGTGATCCTGCACACCACCTCCGGCACCACCGGAAAACCCCAGGTGCTGCTGTTCGGACCCAAGAGCCGCGAGGTCCAGGCCCTGATGCTGGGTCGCCTCTATCGGTGGCAGGGCGTGCGGCCGGGCGACGTGGTCCACTCGGTCTATGGCCACGGCATGATCAACGGCGGCCACTATGTGCGCGAGGCCGTGACCCACTGGACCAGCGCCGTCTTCCTGCCCGCCGGCACCGGGGTCGAGACCCGATCAGCCCAGCAGGTCGAGCTGATGCGGAATTTCGGTGCCAACGTGATCGTGGGCTTTGCTGACTACATCAAGAAGCTGGCTGAGGTCGCGCGCGAGCAGGGGCTGGTCCCGGGTGTGGACATACCGGTCCGTATAATCACCGGCCATATGGGTCGCGAGGACAAGGATGCGATCTCGCAGGCCTGGGGCGGGGCCGCCTGCTTCGACTGGTACGGCGTGGGCGATACCGGCATCGTGGCCGGCGAAGGGCCGGACCGCGACGGGCTCTATGTGATGGAGGACGCCCAGTTCCTCGAAGTCTGTGATCTCGACACCCACTGCCCGGTGCCTGAGGGCGAGGTCGGCGACATGGTGGTCACCTGTCTTTACAAGGACGATCTCTATCCGATCATCCGCTTCAATACCCATGACGTGACCCAGGTGAAGCCGGGCGCGTCGGCGCTGGGTATCAACTTCACCCGCATCGAGGGCTTCCTGGGCCGGTCAGACAACATGGTGAAGATCCGGGGGATCAACATCTTCCCGCAAGGGATCGGCCCGATGCTGGATGAGCATGCCGCCTTTGCCGGCGAGTTCATTTGCCGCGCGCGCCGCGACGCCCAGGGCCGCGACAGCTTCATCGTCTTGGCGGAAACCACCTCGCCGCAGGACCCGGATATCGCCCGGGGTTTCGGCGACATCCTGAAGCGCAGGATCGGCATCGAGGTGGATGTGGAACTGGTGGCCAAGGGTGCCACCGCCGCCCTGACCCAGATCGATGTACGCCAGAAGCCGATCCGTCTGATCGATGAGCGCTATGGCTGAGGGTTTCTCCAACCCCATCGTCGCCGCCGGGGTCGTGGGGCTTGCCAAGCTGTTCGCCGCGCGCGCTGTCACGCCGCTTGAGGCCACCGAGGTCTATCTGTCTCGCATCGCCCGGTTGAACCCGTCGCTGGGCGCGGTGACGGACGTGGATAAGGCCGGCGCGCAGGCCGGAGCTCACGCCAGCTCCGCACGCTGGGCCGAAGGCCAGCCGCTATCCCCCATCGACGGCGTGCCCATTATGGTGAAAGCCAATATCGCGATCGCAGGCCGACCCTGGACCGCCGGCATCGGTGCCTATCGCGACCGCATTGCCGCCGCTGACGCCGAGGTGGTGGCCCGGTTGCGCAACGCAGGCGCGGTGATCCTGGGCTCGGTCAACATGCACGAGGGCGCGCTGGGTGCCACCACCGACAATCCGTGGTTCGGGCGCACCGGGAACCCGCACCGTAACGGGTTTACGCCTGGCGGGTCCTCTGGCGGTTCAGGCGCAGCGGTCGCGGCGGGCCTCTGCGCAGCGGCGCTGGGCACCGACACCATGGGTAGCGTGCGCATCCCCTCGGGCTATTGCGGCGTGTTCGGACACAAGCCGCGCTACGGCACCGTCTCGGACTTGGGTGCAACAGCACTGTCCTGGACGCTTGACCACATCGGCCCGCATGCGCGCTCGGCCCAGGACTGCGCGGCGATGCTGGCGGCCATGACCGACGATCCGACCGGGGCCCAGGGCGAAGGTGTGCTGGGGGTCCTCGCCTTCGACGGCCAGGTCGAGGTCGAGCCGCAGGTCGCTCAGGCCTTTGCCGAAACCGTGGCTCGCGCCCGGACGCTGGGGCTCAAGACCGAGACCGTCCACCTGCCCGATTACGACTTTGGACGCATGCGTCGCCTGGGCCTGCTGATCTCGGAGGCCGAGGGCTACGTCGTCCACCAGGCCACACTGGCCGAACATCCGGAGGGCTTCTCCGATGGTTTCCGCAGTATGCTGGAGTGGGGCGGCAGCCAACCCGCCCACAAACTGGCCAGCGCTTACCACGAGATCGTGCAAGCCGGTGACGCTGTCCGAACCGCCTTCGCCCCTTTCACCGCCGTCCTGATGCCGACCGCCCCCCAGACCGCATTCGCGTTTGGAGACCCTCCAGCCAACCAGGCCGACTTCACCGCCCTGGCCAATTTCACCGGCCTGCCGGCGACAGCATTCCCGGTGGGGATGACGGCGCAAGAGCTGCCGCTGTCATGCCAGGTGGTGGCGATATCCGAGGCTGCTGCACTGGCGTTGGCGGAAAGGCTGGCGATTGGGATCGGCGCGCCGGCGGGGTGCCGGGGATAGGTTGGCCATGACGACGAGGACCGTCTTGCCGCCTGAGCTGACCCAGGATTAGCCGCCTGTAGCGTCCACAACGATTGGGACCGTCTTGCCGCGAGACAGTGGCTCCCACCCCGCCGCGATGGCCGATGTGATGGCTCTCGCTACGAGCTCCGGGGCGATCTGCGAGGGTTGTAACTGGGGGGCACCGTATCTGGGCTGCTGACCGGGCGGAAACTCGACCACCGCCTCGCGCTGCCCCTCGGCGTGTCGCACGGCAAACGCCATGCCGCGCCAGGCTGCGGCGTCACTGGACCACTGGGGTTGGCGTTGAATTCGCCAGACATAAGACTCCCCATCGACCTCGATCGCGAATTCCGGGTTCTGCTTGGTTCTGGCCATATGATGGCGTTAGCCCGAACGGCGCGGCAGGGCCAGCCTGCGGCCTTCCCAACGCCTCAACGCACAGACCGCAATGGGCGGCTCAGGGAGAGGGGTTGGGCATCATGTCCCTTGGTGCCGCCTGCCCGGGAATTGTGCCGGCGTCGCCACGCAGCGTGCGATCTACTGTCGCAACTCATCAATGAAGCTCGTCAGAACGGTTTGCAAATCGAGATACGCGCCGTGCCGTGCGAGGTGTTCGGAGACCTCGCGCTCGATCTGATCCATCGACTTGGCGTCTTCCAAGGTCGCAGCAGCCCATGCACGCCCTGGATGTACCGTGTCCCAAGGAGCCCGCTTATTCGCCCGCGTGGTGGCAGCATCGCCATGTTTTCCAAGTCCATAAAGAATGCCGGTCTCATTGTTCCAGAGCGGTCGAAACAGATGGATCAGGTAGTCCTCTGCAGCTGTCTCCCAGCCGC
>JANORH010000199.1:0-3154 GCA_031415215.1 Alphaproteobacteria bacterium
CAGATTGTCACCCAGTGGCTGGAACTTCCGGACGGCCAGCGGTTCTTTTCCATTGCCCGCACGGTGACCGCCGGCGGCGGCGGGTTTGGCGCACCGCGGGTCGAGCGCGCCATTGCGCTGGGCTGCGCGGCCGAACACGCCGGGCGACTGGTCTATACCCGCGACCAGCCGGGATTGGGGGCTGATACGGCGACGCCGATCGGGGTGACCTGCCGGCTGTGTCATCGCACGGAATGCACCGCGCGCTCGGCACCGCCCATTGGCCGCCAGATCCTGTCGGATGACGTCCGCCGCACCGGCGCGCCGTTTGGCTTCTCGGACACCTGATTTCGCGACCCGGAAGGGGTCAAGCTTACGTTGCGTCAGTGAAATGTTGCCTCTTGGTGCTCTCGTCTTTCCAAGGCAGAACAGCATTGCACAGAGGAAATACGGGTCAGATGGCTCATCGTAGCGCCGTGGTGAAATGCACGGACCGGTTTGAACGCAAGCGCGAGGCCATCCTGGATGCCGCGACTCGCATCCTGAATCGAAAAGGAATCAAAGGCTTGACGCTGGGCGACACCGCGCACGCGGTGGATCTGTCGACGACCAGCGTCACCTATTACTTCAGGCGGAAAGACGATCTGGCCGCGGCCTGTATTGCGCGCGGCATCGACACCCTGTTCGAGATTGCCGAGGCGGCGGTCAAGGCCACCACACCGGCCGAGCGACTGCACACCTTCTTCACCCGTTATCTTGAAATTCTGAAGGCGACCGAGGCCGGTGACGCATCACCGCTGCCGATCATCTCCGAGCTGCGGGCCTTAAGCTCACCCCGCCACGAAGAGGTCGCGCTGGCCTATGCGCGGCTGTTCCGCAAGGCGCGGCAGATCTTTGATCACCCCGACCTGTGCTGGATGTCGCGCGGGCGGCGTACGGCGCGGACGCGGATGCTGCTGGAACAGGTGTTCTGGGGTGGAGCCTGGCTGGCCAAATTCGACGCAGAGGATTATCCGCGCATCCGCGACAGGATGGTCGATATCTTTCTGAACGGCGTCGCACTGAAGGATGCGGACTGGGAACCGGCGGGGTTCCCGATGGTCAAACTGGCGGCGCGCGATGGCCCGGAACTGGCGCGGGAAACCTTCCTGCTGGCGGCGACCCGGCTGATCAACCGGCGCGGCTATCGCGGGGCCTCGGTGGACAAGATTTCGGCCGAACTGAATGTCACCAAAGGCAGCTTCTACCACCACAACGACGCCAAGGATGACCTGGTGGTGGTCTGCTTCGAGCGGACCTTCGAGGTGATGCGGCGCGCCCAGCGGCTGGCGATGGAGTTGCCGGGAAGCCAGTGGGACAAACTGTCCGCCTGCGCCGCCGCCCTGGCCGAATTCCAGCTTTCCGACCACGGCCCGCTGCTCAGGACCTCGGCGCTGACCGCGCTGCCGGAGCAGATGCGGGTGGTGATGGTGGATCACGCCAGCCGGGTCTCCGACCGCTTCGCCTCGATGATTTCGGATGGTATCGCAGAAGGGTCGCTGCGGCCGGTGGACCCGTTTATTGCCGCGCAGATGCTGACGGCAACGCTGAACGCCTGCGCTGACCTGGGGGTTCTGGTGCCTGATGTGCGGCCCAAAGCGGCAGCTTCGGTGTTTGTGCGGCCGCTGCTGATGGGGATTTTCGAGCGGTAGGGGGTGGTTTGCGCACGCGGCAGTTGGGGCGGGCGGTTTGGGGTTAAGTAACGCGTCACCGTAATTAGAATCATCAGGGCGTTAAAGTTGTTCTGCCCCGCTGGCGCTCGCTTGTAGGGCGAGTCTGGTTGACGGCTTCGTGACGACCTGACCTTTCTCCAGCCAGTCGGTCAATTTGAGGGAGTGAATCCATTGAAACTGAGTTCCATTTTCGCGATTGGAGCGGTCGCTTGCCTTCTCGCGACCCCGATGGCCGCCAGCGCGGCCACATTCAGCGTGGTGAACGACTTCGGAACTTCCAACTTTGCCTACGGACAAGGCGACGGCGGCAGCTCGTTCGCGGCTTTTTCCACCCGCGATACATGTGCCGTAGGGCTTGATTGTTACAGCAATGGCGGGGGCCTTCGCCTCCCACAGATATTGAAGAACATCGGAAACTCCAACTTCGCGGTTAGTACTGTGATCATTCCACCTGGGACCGTCTTTTTTCACCCCGGCTCCAGTTCTACGGGCGACGACGCCATCATCCGCTTCATTGCGCCAGTAGCGGGCCTCTACACGATCAGCGGAGCACTCGCGCGGCAGGACGTCACCTCCAACGGCAATGGTACCCGCGTATCGATCTTCTCCAATGTCGGCGGGATGTATTCATCGCTTTTCACCACTACAATCGCCACGAATTCGTATGGACTTTCCACGCCCTTCAGCGGTTTGACGGCCAATCTGGGTGTGGGCGACACGATAGATTTCGCGCTGAACAACCGTGGCGAACATTTCTTTGACAGCACCGGCATCACGGCGGATCTGCGCGTCGATACTGCAGGTGTTCCGGAGCCTGCGACCTGGGCGATGATGATCATCGGCTTCGGGGCCGCCGGTTCGATGATCCGCCGCCGCAAGGCTGTGATCGCCTAGACATCCATACCTGACAGACACGCGCCGCCGGTCTCGTGGTCGGCGGCGTTTCTGTGCCTGGATTTGTGGGAGCCTGATGTCAGCTTTCCCCCCTGAACCGACATCTGTGGCGTCCGCGTAGAGGTCGGTGAGCCGATGTCCCGCTTTTGACCGCCGGAGTCGAACGCATAGGCGCTGTGCGACCGCGGCCCCCTCCACCCCGCTTCGCGCGGTCCCCCTCCCCCGATGGAGGAGGAGAAAGGCTGTTACGCTGGCTAGGGGTTACGGTGACACTTTACTTAACCCCCATTCAGCTGTACCGACCCCCATGGCCCGCCTCTCCCGCGTCGTGATCCCCGGCGTTCCGCACCATGTCACCCAGCGTGGCAATGGCCGGCAGCAGACGTTCTTCGAGCCGGGTGACCACGCGCTCTATCTCGACCTGCTCGCCGCCGCTGCAGCGCGGGCGCAGGCCGAGATCTGGTCCTACTGCCTGATGCCCAACCATGTGCACATCGTGCTCACGCCATCGGACGAGGCCGGCCTGTCGCGCACCTTTGGCGAGTTGCACCGGCGCTATACCGGCTATG
>JANORH010000200.1:0-7351 GCA_031415215.1 Alphaproteobacteria bacterium
GTCGACGGCGCGGCCGTATTCCGGCTTCACCTCACCGGTCATGATCCCGGGGTTTTCCCGGAACTGGCGACGCACCTCAACCACAACCGATTGCGCCGCACGGCCCACGGCCGTCATCGACATGCCGCCGAACAGGAACGGCAGCAAGCCGCCGAACAGCAGGCCCACGACGACGTAGGGGTTGGACAGATCGAACGCCACGGTGCCCAGACCGTCGAAGAACGAGCCCGGCGCAGCATTGGCCGCGAAGTACTTCAGGTCCTCGGTGTAGGCGGCAAACAGCACCAGGGCACCCAGGCCGGCCGAACCAATGGCATAGCCCTTGGTAACGGCCTTGGTGGTGTTGCCCACGGCGTCCAGCGCATCCGTGGTGACGCGGACTTCCGGGGGAAGACCCGCCATCTCGGCAATGCCACCGGCGTTGTCGGTGACGGGACCGAAAGCGTCCAGCGCCACGACGAAGCCAGCCAGCGACAGCATGGCCGTTGTGGCGATGGCGATCCCGAACAGGCCGGCCAGATTATAGGTCACGATGATGCCAACGATAATCACGATGGCCGGCAGAGCGCAGGACTCCAGGCTCATGGCCAGTCCCTGGATCACGTTGGTGCCGTGGCCGGAGACCGAAGCCTGAGCCACCGACTTCACCGGACGGAAATTGGTGCCGGTGTAGTATTCGGTGATCATCACGATCAGGGCCGTGATCACCAGACCCGCCATCGAGCAATAGAACAGCGCCATGGAGCCGAACGTCTTGCCGTTCACGGTCAGGTCTTCCGTCACCAGCGAGGGGATCAGGAAGTAAAGCGCGATCGCCGACAGCACGCCGGTGACGATCAGGCCCTGGTAGAGCGCGCCCATGATCGAGCCGCTCTTGCCGAGACGTACGGCAAAAGTGCCGATTATCGAGGTAATGATGCAGACACCGCAGATCGCCAGAGGCAGCAACATGATATTGCCCAGCATAGCGGTGCCGCCAAAGAAGATCGCCGCCAGAACCATGGTGGCGACTGTGGTCACCGCATAGGTCTCGAACAGGTCCGCGGCCATACCAGCGCAGTCGCCGACGTTGTCGCCGACGTTATCAGCGATCGTCGCGGCGTTGCGCGGGTCATCTTCGGGGATACCGGCTTCCAGCTTGCCGACCAGGTCTCCGCCGACGTCAGCGCCCTTGGTGAAGATACCGCCGCCCAGACGGGCGAAGATCGAGATCAGCGAGGCACCGAAGCCCAGCGATACCAGACCGTCAATGACGTGGCGATCCGAGGGCACGAGGCCCATGGGACCCGTCAGGTAGGCGTAGTATCCAGCAACGCCGATCAGAGCGAAGCCGGCCACCAGCAGGCCGGTAATGGCCCCCGACGTGAAGGCCAGCTTCAAACCCTTTGCCAGGCTCTCCGAGGCTGCCTGAGCGGTGCGAACATTGGCGCGAACCGAGATCAGCATACCGGCGAAACCTGCGGCACCCGAGAGCACCGAGCCGATCAGGAACCCGGCCGCAGCATAGCCGCCGATAAGCATATAAAGAATCACCAGGACGACGACGCCGACGACGGCGATCGCGGTGTATTGCCGCTTCAGATAGGCCTCGGCCCCTTCTTGAATGGCTGCGGCAATTTCCTGCATCCGGGCATTGCCCGGTGAGGCTCGCAGGAGCGAAACGGTCTGAAGGATGCCGTAAAGCACCGCCAGAACGCCGGCCCCGATGACCAACGGTAGTACAGAACTCATGATCAAATCGCCCCTATGCGATCGCGTGGATGAGGCCCCATGACGTCCGCAACTGGCGGCGCCTATCGGCTCTCAACTCCCCCGCGTTTCCCCAGAAAGCCGTAGACGCAGGAGTGCGCCCCGGAAAGACGGCGGAAACTACTCGGGTTTTGCACGCTCACGCAACCTGCAGCCGGCCGAAAAGGCGTGCGGCACTAGGTTGGAGCTGTGACCATTCGACGCCGGGAAGCCTGGGACGTCACGACCACCGAGCGAATTTGGCCCGGCCCGGTGATCGCGGTGGCGTCTCTCATCAGGGTCGCCGATAGACGCGTGGCGTCAATCTTGCCTAGATCCGAGGCCAGGGTGAACGGCTGTCTATGCGCAGATCGGATCAAGGCGTCGCGAAAGAACGGTTCCATCTCGCGCAGCTTCGAGACGTTGGCCGCAGTGGTCAGGTTGATCCGCACATAGACGAAAACATAGTTCACCAACTCGCCCTTGGAAACGATGGGCAGGCCGACCGTTCGCAGGTCGACATACTGACCGACGTCACGTTTGGCTTCCTTCTTCTCCTCCGCAGCGGCGACGGGGCTGGCCAAAGCGGCAGAGACCACGAAGAGAAGCGGCAGTAGCGCACGGCGATTCATGACGCCCATGTTCGAAGAAATGTGTTGAGACATGATTGCCGTCGTCAGGTCCGTGGTGGCTCATGTCGAACGGTGCTATTCTCCAACTACTCCTGTTGAAGAGGCGTAGTGAACATGTCTCCGACCCGTCGAAATGCCGCTGTCGGTTTTCTAGCTGCCGGGGCCATGGCGTTTCCGGCCTTGCGTGCGACGGCATCGGAGACCGTCGAGACTGTTCAAACCGAGTTGCCCGATACCGAAGAGCCTGCAACCAAGCTGGAGACCGGGCAAAGTCGCAGCGACCACATGATGGCCCCGGTACGTATCAACGGTCAGGGACCCTTCAACTTCCTGCTGGATACGGGCGCGAACATCAGCTGTGTGTCGCGTCGGCTGGCCGAGCGCCTGGATCTCAAGTCCGTGGAACAGGCTCAGGTCCATACGGTGGTCGGCGTCCGCTCTCGTCCGATCGTCCGGCTTGATCTTCTGCAAATTGGTTCACGTGATCGTCGCAACGTCCGCGCGCCGTCGCTGCCGATCTCGGCCCCCGAGATCGACGGCGTCCTGGGTGTCGACTGGCTGAAGGGTCAACGTCTGACCCTGGACTTCAAAGCTCGCAACATGGAGATCACCAGGTCGCGCTCTGACCGTGACGAGCCGGGGCGCGTCGTCGTGGTACCCGCGCGGCGACGCAATGGCCAGCTGACCATCGTCGACGCCGACCTCAATGGAAAACCCATCAGCGCGATCATTGATTCCGGGGCCCAGGGATCCCTCTGCAACCGCGCCCTGCGCGAACTTGTGCGTCAGGAAGAAGCCGCCTCCAAGGGAGGGATCCGCCAGAATCCAGAGATGGTCCGCATGGAAACCCTGGCGGGCGAATCGTTTACGGGCGAGTCGGTATTCCTGCCATTCCTGCGGCTTGGAGGCCTTCGATTGGGCAACGTACCAGTGACTTATGCGAACATGCATGTGTTCGATATATGGGGTCTGAAGGATGTCCCGGCCCTGGTGATCGGCATCGACCTGTTGAGCCAATTCGAGCGGGTCGCGCTGGACTTTGGTCGCTCTGCCGTCCGGTTCGATTTCGTCTAGTTCAACCGTGTCTCCAGCCGCCGGGGCCGGGGTCTATTGAAGTCCCGTTGAAGCGCACATCGACCCCGCGACCCGCGACCACCTCGCCGATCACCGTGAAGCCCGGGAGCGCCACAGAGGACGTCGCCACGATCTCGTAATCATCGCCGCCACTGGCCAGGGCTATGCGCGCCGCTGCTGTATCGGCCTGAGCCTGCAGCCACGCTTTGGCAGGCGCCGATGCCGGTACCTGTTCCAGATGCAGGATCAATCCGACCTGGCTGGCGGCCGCGATGTTGCCGGCGTCGGCGATGAGACCGTCTGAGACGTCGGCCGCAGCATTGGCGTGTTCAAGCACGGTCCTGCCCAGATCGAGCCTCGGAGTTGGCAGCCGGTAGCGGCCAACCAGATAGTTGTCCGGGTCGTCGACCTGGCCTCGCGCCGCCGCCAGACCCAGCCAGCCGTCGCCGATATAGCCGCTGACCATCAGGCGATCCCCAGGCTGAGCGCCGCCGCGCCGCACCATCCGACCGGCAGGAACCCAGCCCAGCGCTGTCAGGCTGGCGGTGAAGGGCCCGGGGGTCGCCACAGTGTCGCCGCCCATCAGGCTGACGCCCGCCGCCTTGAGGTCCGCGCCCAGCCCCGCCGCGAAGGCCGCGCGCTCCGCCTCGCCGAAGCGGCTTGACCAGGCGACTGCAAGAAACGCCGCGAAGGGTTCGGCACCCTTTGCGGCAAGATCGGAAAGGTTCACCCGGGCCAGCCGGCGGCCGATCAACGTGGCGTCCTCGCCGTCGAGAAAGTGCACACCTTCAACGATGGCGTCCTTGGTGACGACCAGGTCGTACCCGGATCGCTGGGGCACGACGGCGGCGTCGTCCATGAGGTCAAACGCACCAGCCGCCCCCCGCGCCAGCGGGCGGAACAGGCGCGCGATCTCGCCAAATTCATCCAGGCCGGACATCCCTGGCCACCCCGTCCAGCGCCCCGTTCACAAAGCCGGGCTCGGTGCCATCGAAGAAGCTTTTTGCCACCTCGACGTATTCGTTGATGGCGACTTCGGTGGGCACATCGGGCCGGCTCTTCAGCTCGAATGCCCCTGCCCTCAGGATCGCCCGCACCGTGGCGTCCAGCCGTTCCAGCCGCCAACCCTCGGCCAGTCGCTTCACTATGGCGGTGTCGATCGAGGCCTGTCCGGCAACGACGCCGCGCACCAGGTCTGCAAAAAACCCCTCGTCAGCCGCCGCCAGGGTTTCGCCGTCGACGTCGCGGTCAAACCGATGCTCGCAAAACTCGCGGATCACGTGTTCGACCCCGATGGACGAGACTTCCATCTGATAGAGTGCCTGAACGGCGGCCAGGCGCGCGACGGAACGTGAGGGGTGGCCGCTCACGGCTTGGCACCCAGCAGCTGTTGTTTGAGCCCGATCATGGTCAGGGCCGCCCGCGCTGCGCCGCCGCCTTTGTCGCTCTCGCTGATGCGGGCACGGGCCCAGGCCTGATCCTCGTCTTCGGTGGTCAGGATGCCATTGCCGATGCAGATCCGCTTGTTGACGGCCAGGTCCATGATCCCGCGCGCGGACTCGTTGGAGACGATCTCGAAGTGGTAGGTCTCGCCCCGGATCACCGTGCCGAGGGCGACATATCCGTCATAAAGTTTGCCAACCGGTCGATGGCCGCTGTCCTCGGCCATCGCGATGGCGGCCGGGATCTCCAGCGCTCCTGGCACAGTGACCACATCGTACTCGGCGCCGAACGCGGTCAGCGCCTGGGTCGCGCCCTCCAGCAGGGCGTCGGCCAGGTCTTCGTAGAAGCGGGCTTCGACGATCAGGATGCGGATTGGCTCTTCGGTCATGGGTTTACCTTGGCGACTAGACGCGCCTCTTAGGCTGTTTCGCGCCAGCGGGCGAGATAGCGCGCCAGCATGTCGATCTCCAGGTTGACCCGTGAGCCAACCACCAACCCACCCAGCGACGTGACGTCCCAGGTATGGGGGATCAGGTTGACGCCAAAGACGTCATCCTCGACCTCATTGACCGTGAGCGACACCCCTTCGACGGTGATCGAACCTTTGGCCGCGATGTGGCGGTGCAGAGGCTTGGGCACCCGGATGCTGACCCGGTGCGACCCGCCCTCGCTCAAGATCGAGAGCACCTCTCCGACGCCGTCCACATGGCCGGAGACAATGTGCCCGCCCAGTTCGTCGCCGACCCGCGCCGCGCGCTCCAGGTTGATCGGTCGCCCCTCGGTCCAGTCGGACAGGGTAGACATCGACAGGGTCTCGCCCGAAACCTCGACGGCAAACCACCCCGGGCCTTTGTCCACGACCGTAAGGCAGCAGCCGGCGTGGCTGACCGAGGCCCCGATATCGAGGGTCGCAGTGTCAAACGATGTCTCGATCTCGAACCGCAGGTCGCGGTTGGTTTCCTTGATGCTTCTGACGCAGCCAACGTCCGTGACGATCCCGGTAAACATTCAATCCCCCATCCGCGCATAGCGTTCCCAGAGGTCGTCACCCAGCGGCGTGACCTCCACCCGCCGGAAATGGGGCGCCGCGGTCAGCGCCGCAACCGTCAGATGGCCGATGGCGGGGCGACCCTCGTCGCCCAGCAGCATCGGCGCCCGGAACCACTCGATGGCGTCCACCAGTCCAGCGCGCAGAAAACTGCCCGCCACCTGCCCGCCCCCTTCGACGAAGAGGTCGGTGAGGCCCTGCTCGGCCAGAGCGGTCACAACCTGTCCCAGCGGTGGATGATCCGCGCCGGACACCGTCAGTACGCGCACGCCGGCGTCCAGCAATCGCGGGTCGGGCTCACGCGTCGAAATCACCCAGGTGGGAACCTCGCGGGCGCTGGTCACCAGCCGACTGGCCGGCGTCAGGCGTTGGCGTGAATCCAGCACCACCCGCGCCGGTTGGCGACCCGCGTAACCGGCCAGACGCACGGTCAGCTCCGGGTCGTCGGCCAGCGCTGTCTCGATGCCAATGACCACGGCGTGATACGTGGCGCGCAGGCGATGCACCTGTTCACGGGCCGCCTCGCCCGTGATCCAGCGGCTCTCCCCGCTCGCCGTGGCGATGCGACCGTCCAGAGAGGTGGCAAGCTTGAGGGTGACGCTCATGCCGCTCCTGTTTAGGGGCAAGGGCCAAGGCGGGGCAAGCCGCATCGCGCCACCCCCGATCAGGCCGCGGCCGCGCATTTACGATATGCAGGAAAGCCATGTACCCTGCCCTCACAAGAATCCTTGAGGGAGAAAACAATGGCCGGCACCGTCGCACTGTCTCGAGTTCTGGTGCTCACCTGTGCCCTGATGGCGTCCGCCGGGTGGGCCTGCGCCCAGCAGGCCCCGCGAACGCCGGGCAGCGCCGCTGACCTGAGCGGGACGTGGACCAGCCGGACGATGACCCCGCTCGAACGGCCCGCCGGCCAACCCCGGCCTGTGCTGTCGCGCGAAGAGGCCGACAAACTGGCGGGCCGCAGCGCCGCGTTCCGCGCCGCCGACGCCAAGCCCACCGATCCCAATGCGCCTGCCCCGCGGGGGTCCGGCGATCCGGGCGGGTACAACGCCTTCTGGGTGGACCCGGGCGACGGCTATTCGGTGGTCAAGGGCGAGATCAGGGCCTCCGGCATCGTCGAGCCTTCAGACGGCAAGATCCCCTACCGCGACCGGATGGCCAGCACCGTGGTGCAACGCCGGATCGGCCAGGAGTATGCCAGCGGCCGAGGCGACTATATCGGCCCCGAGGATGTGCCCCTGAGAGAACGCTGCCTCATCGGTTTCGGCAACACGGGCGGGCCCGGCATGCTGGGGTCGCTCTACAACAACACCTACGAGTTCCTGCAGACCGAGGGTCACATGGTGATGTTGATCGAGATGGTGCACGACGTGCGGATCATTCCGATCTTCGACACGGCCCAGGCGGCGCGCGCCGCGCACCGGCC
>JANORH010000201.1:0-4365 GCA_031415215.1 Alphaproteobacteria bacterium
GCTGGGCTGGATGATCCGCCGGATGCCCGACCGCCATTATCGGATCACCCGCCGCGAGGCCCTGGCCGACGGGTTTGTGCAGCAGCACGTGCTGGAGGCCTCACTGCCGGGTGGCGACCGCTGGACCATGGACGCCTGCGCCGTCGTGCGCATCGCTTTGCCGCACAAGCTTTCCAGCGGCACCCACAGTGTCTGGGCCGACCGCGACTTCATCCGCAACGGCGTCTCCGGCGCAAGAGCTACATCATGACCCCGCAGGACTACCTCGACTTCGGGGCCCGCTACATGGGGGCCATCCAGTCCGGCGACACGGACTCGGTTCGCGCCTGCTACGCGCCGGACGCCAAGCTCTGGCACAACACCGACGGGATCGAGCAAACCGTCGAGGAGAACATGAAGCTGCTGGGCTGGATGATCCGCTACATTCCCGTCCGCAACTACCGGATCTTGCGCCGGGAGGCGCTGGCCGACGGGTTCGTCCAGCAGCACGTGCTGGAAGCCAACCTGCCCAATGGCGAGCCCTGGACGATGGACGCCTGTGCCGTCGTTCGCATCAAGGACGGCGTAATCGTCAGGCTGGATGAGTACATCGACTCCGCCCAGTTCAAGACCCTGCTGGATTCGCGTCGCAAGCCCTGATCAGCGGGTCTTGCTGTCAAAATCCTCGACCAGACCCATGGCCTTCAGCAGGTGGGCGCGGTCGTAATACTCGCGCCAGACCTTGATCAAAGACCCCTCGAACTCCAGCACGCCCACCACTGGCGCAGAGCCCGCCTTGCCGCGGATCACGAACTCGTCGAGGCGTTCGATGTAGAGAATACCGTCGATCACCCCGATGTGGCGATAGCTGAGGGTGATGGATTGCAGCCCGTCGGCCAGCCCCGATACCCGCTTGAACACTGCCTCGCGGCCCACCACCGGTTCCACCATCATCGAATGCAGCACGCCGTCGGGTGTGAACATGTCGGCGACCTTGCGCCAGTCCAACGCCTTCCAGGCGGCGGCCATCTCGCGGCCCTTGGCGATCTTCTGTTCGTCGCTCAGTTGGGTCGTCATGGTAAAGGCTCCTTCGGGCCAACGCTCTCCAGATCGGCGATCTCGCCACACTGGTCGCAGGTAATCCTGGGCTCAAGCCGATGACCACAAGGGCGATGGAAGGTGATCAGCGGCGGCCCCTTGCCGACATCCAGCCAGCAGTCTCCCCAGCGGTTGAGCTCGACGATCAGCGGATAGAGGTCGCGACCGGTTTCGGTCAGCCGGTACTCAAATCGCTCGGGGCCTAGCTGATAGCGCTCGCGCCGCAGGATACCCAGCGCCTGCAACCGCGCCAGCCGGTCGGACAGGATGTTCGGGGCCACACCAAGTGCGACCTGAAAGTCCCTGAAGCGGCGCTGACCCATGAAGGCCTGGGCAATCAGATGCGCGGTCCAGCGGTCGCCCAACACCTGCAGCGCCCGGTCCAGCATGGGGTTGCCGTCATTGATCGTGCCCGGCGGCACGGTTGACCGCCGTTGCGAGCGTGGCGGCGATGCGGGATCGGTGCCGACGCCAGGGCCATCCTCAACATAGACATCGCGGGCATCCACCAGCGCCCGGCAATGACTGCAGCGAAGTTCCGGCGTGAACGGCTTGCCGCAGGCATGCGTCATCCGATGCGCCGGACGGGCCGGATCGTCGAACCGCCGCGCCTCCCAGCGGATGATCATAAGCGTCACGCCGAATAGGTCGCGACCCATATCGGTGAGGTGATATTCCTCGCGGACGGGGCGTTCCTGATAGCGCACCTTTTCGAGCACACCCGCTGTCTGAAGTCGCCGCAACCGGTCGATCAACAGGCTGCGCGCCAGACCGACCCGACCCTGAAAGTCATCGAACCGTCGGACCCGCTGAAACGCCAGGTAAAGGATCGTCAGGATCCAGCGGTCGCCCAGCAGGTTGAGCGCGCGGCCGGCTGAATTGGCCTGGACCTCCGCGGTGGCGCGGAGCGTCACCGCGGCGCAGTCAGTGCGGCGGCGTACTCGGCCACCAGATCGTCAACGATGCCACCCAGCGGCTGGATCGTGCGCACCTCGCCCACTCCGTGACCCGCACCCCAGACATCGCGCCAGCGTTTGGGCCCATCCTCGGGCCGGCCCAGGTCGATGGCCACCTTGTCCTTTGGACCGTCGGGATCATGGCCTGCGGCGATCAGGCTACCCTTCAGCCAGTTGGCGGGAATGCCGGTCAGCGCGGCGGACAGGACGATATCCTCGGCGTTGGAGGTGATCATCATCTGCTTGTAGGCGGGGACCGCAAGGCTCTCTTCGCAGGCGATCAGCCGGGTGCCCAGATTGGCCAGATCGGCGCCCAGCAGTTGCGCCGCCCGCACAGCCTGACCGGAGCCAATGGCTCCGCCCAGCACAATCGTGCCGTCGAACACTTCGCGCACCGCCGGCGCAAAGGCGAAGCCGGACAGCGGTCCCGTATGGCCCCCTGCGCCGGATGCCACCAGCACCAGGCCGTCCACACCGGTCGCGGCGGCCTTCTCGGCATAGGTAAGGGAATTTACATCGGCATAGACCAGCCCGCCGTAGCCCTGGATCGCCTCGACGACGGCCTTGGGACTGCCCAGCGCGGTGATCACGATGGGCGGCTTGTGCTGGAGCACCAGTTCCAGCTCTTCCTCCCAGCGGGCGTAGGAGCGATGCACCATGATATTGATCGCCCAGGGCGGCGCGTCGGCGGGCAAGGTCCGGACGATCTGCGTCATCCAGTCGTCGAGGACCTCCAGAGTCCGGGCGTTGTTGCCCGGGAACGCCCCGATAATCCCGGCCTTGCAGGCGGCCAGCACCATATCGACGCCCGACACCAGAAACATCGGCGCGGCGATAGCGGGCAATCTCAGGCGGTCGGCGATGTGGGCGGGCAGCCCCACGGTCAGGCCGCCGCCGCAGGTTTCGGCGGCCAGGGAATGAAAGCCGAAGTGCGGCGCACATAGTCCTCGTACGCGGGTTTGCGACGGCGCATACGGCCTTCGACCGTCGGCATGCCGCTCCAACGGGTCAGGGTGAACACCAGATAGGCCGGGCCAACGATGGCAAAGATACCGGGTGTCGTCTCCGCCGCTACCATCCAGAGCCCGAACCAGACGCAGGCGTCACCGAAATAGTTGGGATGGCGCGTATAGCGCCAGAGACCACGATCCATGACCAGGCCTTCGTTCGCCGGGTTCTGCTTGAACCGGACCAGCTGCCAGTCGCCGACACTTTCAAAAATCAGGCCGAAGACAGCGAGGCCGGCACCGGCCAGACCGAGCCAGCCCAGATCAGCGGGTTCGGCAGAAATCTGGCCCAGCTGGACCGGCAGACAGACCAGCCACAGCAGCGGCATCTGCAGCAGGAACACCAGCCGGAAGGACGCATAGCCATAGTTCCAGCCGCGCTCGACCTTGGCCTTGTCCATCATCCGCACATAGCGTCGGTCGGGTCCGTGATCACGCCAGCGCCACAACAGATAGCCCCCCAGACGCAGCGCCCAGACGACACAGATCACCATCAACACCAAGCGGCGCTCAGTGCCGCCGCCGGTCTGCAGGAAGGTGGAGATCGCCACTACGCCCATGCCCGCGCCCCACAGGCTGTCGACGGGCGTGCAATCGCGCATGGCCACGCAGGCGGCCCAGGCCAGCACGAACAACACCAGGATGACGCCGGCGTTGATCGCCAGGATGGTCGCGATTTCCAGCATTGAATTCACCGATCAGACGCCGACGATGAGGCTGACCGTCGTGGTGGTCGATCCGCCGATATTCAGGGTCTGGACGGTTTTGGCACCCTCGACCTGATAGTCGCCGGCGCTACCCGTCACCTGCTTGAAGGCATCCAGCGCCATCCGCACCCCGGTGGCACCGACCGGGTGGCCGCCGCCGATCAAGCCTCCAGAGGGATTAACCGGCAGCCGACCGCCGATCTCGATGGAGCCGTCCTCGATGGCCTTCCAGGCCTCGCCCGGCGCCGTCATGCCCAGATGCTCGATGGCCATGTATTCGGTGGTGGTGAAGCAGTCGTGAGTCTCGACCGCGTCCATCTGAGAGATATCGGTGATCCCGGCGCGGGCGCGGGCGTCATCGATGGCGCGCTTCACTTGCGGGAACACATAGGGCTCACCGGCGCTGGCGCGGACCTTGCGGTCGTAGCTGATCGGTGCCGAACGATGCCCCCAACCCTTGATCTGCGGCAAGCTCTCCAGCGAAATGCCGCGCTTGGCCGCGTAGTCGGTGGCCGCTTTCTCGGACGCCAGAAAAACCACCGCCGAGCCGTCCGTCACCTGGCCGCAGTCGTTCTTCCGGATCATGCCCTCGACGACCGGGTTGGCCTCGTCGTCCGC
>JANORH010000202.1:0-5127 GCA_031415215.1 Alphaproteobacteria bacterium
AGTAAGGCCTCAGACGCGAAAGCTGCGCCTCGGTCAACCAAAAATCTGCGCGCATGACACCTCCCCTTTTCGGGTAAATGAATCACGAAGCCCACCTGCCGTAAAGTGGATTTATAGGTCCTGATCCTAACAGTCACAAACAGCAGACGCGCTGTATGACCCCCATCTTTTGTCCACTCCCATACGTTCCGCCTTTACGGGGTCTGACATGACGAAAGAGCGGAACGAACCCGAACTGGACCGCGAACTTTCTGATTTGCTGTCGGACCAGCGCCGGCACAATTGGATGCGCCGGATCGAAGCGGTGCTGTTTGCAAGTGCTACGCCGGTGGCGCGCGACGATCTGGCAAGCGTAGTGAGACAGGGGGCGTCGGTCGATCTCCTGATCGTGGATCTGGGCACAGTCCTTGCGGAACGCCCCTACAAGGTGGCACGGGTTGGCGGGGCCTGGATGTTGCGCACGAAGGCGGCCTATGCCCCGGCGATCCGGGCTGCCGCTGATGTAGGCGGATAGATGTTGTACCTGAAAGACTTCGAACTCGCCCTCTTGGCGGCGATTGCCTATCACCAGCCCATCTCCCGCGACCTGATCGGGCGATTAGCGGCGCTCAACCTGATCGGTACCGGCCCTCGCGAACCCCGCCGTGGCGCGCCCCTACACCACTGTTACCACGGAGATCTTCCTTGCCGCCTTCGGGCTTGCGAGCTTGCGCGATCAGCCAGACCCGGAGCAACTCGCTGACGCCGGTCTTTCTGCTAAACTGGAGGCCTCGGCCGCATAAGTTGCTGGACGACCTTTGTCGTGACATTGGTGGTCTGCATGGAGGCGCGTTGCAGCCTGCAACAAGGCCGCCAGATCGGGCTTCGGGGCAGAAGAGCTTTGCTTCAACCCGATAGCATCGCTTGCCGAGGCCTTCGTCGGCGGGCAATAACGCTGCGGCTACCACCAGCTGTCGTAGAACGACATCCGACTTGCGGCGGGTCTATGATCCGTATTCCCCAAGTAATCCGCTGATTTCGCTGTCCCAGTCGAAGCATTATTTAAATAAATCATAATGTTGCTGGCGATATGAGGCGTGTTTCATGAATGACCCAGAGCGTGCAGGTTCCGAGCGAGGCGATCGGATGGCATCCGGGGGAGTCGCTCTCCCGCGTGGGAAAATTATTCACCAACCTGGCGATGGAGCAGGACTGGGTGGTGCGGTTCTACAATCTGCGCACCGCCGAGCAGCACATCAAAGAGTACAAATACGCCTTGGGCTGGACGCGGCTGTCGTGCAAGCGGTTCCGCAATAGCGAGGTGCGGCCGAAGTTTCATGCTTTCGCATACAGCCTGGCGACGTTCCCTCGCTGCACCGAGTTGCCCGAGGCGATGGTCGACTGGTCGTTCACCAGCCTGCAGATCAAGCTGATCAAGATCGGCGCCCGCGCAATGCGTCACGCGCATACCATCACTTTCCAGCTGGCCAAGGTCTCTGTGGCAGGCGCCCTGGTGCGAGCCATCCTCGCCGCCATCCACCAATTGCGACCGCCACCGCCATGCGCATAATCGCGATCCAGACCCAAATTGAACGAAATTGGCCGGACATGTCTGTACGTCGCACTGAAAGCGTGTTTGTCCAACCTAGCTGACGCGGCTTTTAGGCCCGATCCACCAAGATTCGAGCCTTCCGGTGGCCGCGGGCGAGGCAAGGCGAGAAAAACACTTGATCAGCCAGCAAAAATAGGCAACGTCGGCGTCAAAAGGCAGGCCACTTGGGGAATGTCGGTTTAGTCCGCGAGGACGTCGATGATGTTTGCTAAAGTCGTTGCGGGTGCTGAAGATTTGCTATTTCTGCTGAGGGAAATGAACGGATGAACCTGCCCGACGCCAGTGGAAATGCCCATGAAAAGATCGAACGTTTGCGCGCGGCAATGCGCGCCTCGGCAACCGACCTGACCGTTCTAGGCCCCACCGGACACTTGCGCTGGCTTTGCGGACTTGATCCGCACGGCGACGAGCGCCCGGTGATGCTGTTTGTCAGCCAGACCTACGCGGGCCTGCTTGTCCCGTTCCTTAATGCTGAAAGCGTGCGTCAGCATACCGACCTGCCCTTCCATACCTGGCGCGATGACGACGGCCCGGCGGCGGCGCTGGCGGACTTAGTTGCGCGCTGCGCCGTCGATCCGGCAAATCTGCGCCTGTCGCTTGACGAATGCATGCGTGCCGACTTCGCGATGCGGGTGCTTGACTCTTTGCCGGGTGCCCGCTTCCGGTACACCGAGGAGACGGTCAGCCTGTTGCGAAGCGAAAAGACCGAGGCCGAGTATCGGGCGCTGAAGGCCGGAGCCGTTCTGAATGACGGGGCGGTCATGGCGGGCTTTGACGCGCTGCGCGAGGGGATCAGCGAAGAAGAACTCGCCGAAGTTATCGCTGCGGCCTATGCCCGGGCAGGTGCCGCGCCGGAGTTCATCTCGGTCTGCTTTGCCGGAAACGGCGCCTTTTGCCATCATCACACCGGCCCTTCCCGTCTAACCCGCGACAGCGCCGTTCTGATCGACGCAGGAGCACGTTATCTGGGATATCCGTCGGATATGACGCGGGTGGGCTGGTTCGGCACGCCGACCGAAGAATTCCTCCAGATAACCTCAGTTGTCGACCAGGCCGTAACCGCCGCGATTTCCGCCGCAAGGCCTGGGGTTGCGGCCAAGGCCGTGGATCAGGCCGCGCGCGGCGTGATCGCGGCGGCCGGCTACGGCGACAAGTTCCTGCACCGCACCGGTCACGGCCTCGGGCTCGAGATCCACGAAGAACCCTATATCACCGGTGCCTCCGAACGCCTGCTGCGCGCGGGCAATGTCTTTTCGATCGAGCCCGGCATCTATCTGAACGGCGTCTTCGGCATCCGGCTGGAAGAGATCGTGTTCCTGCGTGATGATGGCGCGGAGATTCTGTCGGAATTGCCCCGCACGCCGATCATCCGGGGATGAGTTGACGGCCTACTGCAGGGCGGCAATCTGCACCGCCTTGTGGATCTACCCCCGGCTTTGGCCGGATACGGTTCTGAAACTGCAGCAAGGGAAACAGGGAAATGAAACTACTCACCAGACTAGCGACCGGCCTTGTGCTGGCAGGTCTTCTTGGTGGCGCTGCCTCCGCCAAGACACTTGTCTACTGTTCGGAAGGCTCGCCCGAAGGCTTCGACCCCACACCATGGACAGCGGGCACTTCGGCGGATGCCGTCCCCCTGACCATGTTCAATCGCCTGGTCGAGTTCAAGCTCGGCACCACCGAAATCATCCCGGGTCTGGCGGAAAGCTGGGAAGTCTCGCCTGACGGGCTGGAATATACCTTCAAGTTGCGCAACGGCGTGAAGTTCCACACCACCGACTTCTTCACGCCGACGCGCGAGTTCAACGCCGATGACGTGGTCTTTTCGTTCGAGCGCCAGGCCAAGGCGGACAATCCCTGGCATACCTACATAGAGGGGATCGTCTACGAATACTTCGTCAGCATGGAGATGGACGTTGTGATCAAGGAGGTTGTCAAGATCGATGACCACACCGTCAAGTTCATCCTGAGCCGCCCCGAGGCACCGTTCTTGTCCAACATGGGCATGGTGTTCGCCTCTATCGTGTCCAAGGAATATGCCGACAGCCTAATGGCCGCGGGCAAGGCGGCTGACTTCAACCAGTTGCCCGTCGGCACTGGGCCCTTTCAGTTCGTGGCCTATGAAAAGGACGCAGTGATCCGCTACAAGGCCAACGCCGACTACTTCGGCGGCAAGCCTGTGATCGATGATCTGATCTTCGCCATCACGCCGGACGCCGCCGTCCGCATGCAGAAGCTCAAAGCCGGCGAATGCCATGTGGCCCCGTTTCCGACGCCGGCCGACATACCGGGCCTGAAGGCGGATCCGAACCTGACCGTGATGGAACAGGCGGGCCTGAACATCGCCTTTCTGGCCTACAACACCAAGGTGGCACCGTTCGATAACGTCATGGTCCGCAAGGCTCTGAACATGGCGATCAACAAGCAGGCCATGCTGGATGCGGTCTATCAGGGCACTGGACAGATGGCCAAGAACCCGATCCCGCCGACCATGTGGTCCTATAACGATGCGGTTGTCGACGATGCCTACGACCCGGAAGGCGCAAAGAAGCTGCTGGAAGAGGCCGGCGTCAAGGACCTGGCGATGAAGGTCTGGGCGATGCCGGTGCAGCGCCCCTACATGCCGAACGCGCAGCGCGCGGCGGAAATGATCCAGGCCGATTTCGCCGCCGTTGGCGTCACGGTCGAGATCGTGTCCTACGAATGGGGCGAGTACCTGAAGAAATCGACAGCACCCGACCGCGACGGCGCGGTGATCTTGGGCTGGACCGGAGACAACGGCGACCCCGACAACTTCATGGGCGTGCTGCTGGGTTGCGCTGCTGCCGTCGATGGCGGCTCGAACCGCGCCCAATGGTGCAACGCTGAGTTTGACGCGCTGATCCAGAAGGCAAAAGTTACCGCCGATGTGGCCGAGCGCACCAAGCTCTATGAAGAGGCGCAGGTCATCTTCAAGCGCGAATCGCCATGGGCGACCCTTGGCCATTCGACGGTGACAATGCCGATGTCGACCAAGGTCACGGGCTTCATCATGGACCCGCTCGGCTCGCACCGCTTCGACGGCGTTGACATTACCGAGTAAGGCAAACTTGAAAAGAGGTGCGCCGGATCCAACCGGCGCACCGATCCGCAGGGGGCCGAATGATCCGCTTTTTTCTGGGCAAGCTGGCCTATCTGTTCCCGACCTTCATCGGCGTCACGATTGTTGCATTCGGCTTTGTCCGCGTGCTGCCCGGCGATCCAGTGCTGCTGATGGTTGGTGAGCGGGGCCTGAGCGCGGAACGCCATGCCGCCCTGATGGCGCAACTGGGGCTGGATCGATCGATCTGGGAACAGTATCTGGCCTTCCTCGGCCGGCTGTTTCAGGGGGATTTCGGCACATCCCTCGTGACAAAGAAGCCGGTCCTGACCGAGTTCTTCACGCTTTTTCCGGCAACCGTCGAGCTGAGCCTTTGCGCCATCTTGGTCGCGACGCTGATCGGCCTGCCGCTGGGAATTTTTGCTGCAATCAAGCGCGGCTCGTGGTTCGACCAGCT
>JANORH010000203.1:0-2433 GCA_031415215.1 Alphaproteobacteria bacterium
GTCGGCCGATCTACTCCTACCGGCTTTCCATCGTCCACTTCTGGTCGCTGATCTTCATCTACATCTGGGCCGGCCCACACCACCTGCACTACACGGCCCTGCCGCAGTGGGCCCAGACCCTGGGCATGACCTTCTCGATCATGCTTTGGATGCCGTCCTGGGGCGGGATGATCAATGGCCTGATGACCCTGTCCGGTGCCTGGGACAAGCTGCGCACCGATCCGGTGGTGCGCATGATGGTGGTGGCCATCGCCTTCTACGGCATGGCGACGTTCGAAGGCCCGCTGATGTCGATCCGCGAGGTCAACGCGCTCTCGCACTACACCGACTGGACCATCGGCCACGTCCATTCCGGGGCGCTGGGCTGGAACGGCTTCATCAGTTTTGCCGCGCTCTACTGCATGGTCCCGTGGTTGTGGAAGAAGGAGCGGCTCTACTCCGACGCGCTGGTCGAGTGGCACTTCTGGATCGCGACCTCGGGTATCGTCCTCTACATCACCTCGATGTGGGTCTCCGGGATCATGGAAGGCCTGATGTGGCGCGAATACACGCCCCAGGGGTACCTCGCCAACGCCTTCGTCGAGACCGTCGCGGCCAAGCACATCGAGAACATCATCCGCACGGTCGGCGGGCTGATGTTCCTCGGGGGGGCGCTGATCATGGCCTACAACCTGTGGCGCACCATCCGCATGCCCCGGGCCGCCAGCGCCCAGGCCGACGCGACCCCCGCGTTGCCTGCTCAAGCCTTCAGTTAGGGGTCGCGTCAGATGTGGAAGAAACACGCCAGGTTCGAGCGCCACTCGCTCATCCTTGTCCTGGGCATCGTGGTCGTGGTTTCGATCGGCGGCCTGGTGGAGATCAGCCCACTCTTCTATCTGGAAAGCACGATCGAGAAGGTCGAGGGCATGCGGCCCTATACGCCACTGGAGCAGGCTGGCCGCGACATCTATGTCCGCGAAGGCTGCTACCTTTGCCACTCCCAGATGATCCGGCCCCTTCGTGATGAGGTCGAACGTTATGGCCACTACAGCCTGGCCGCCGAGAGCATGTACGACCACCCGTTCCAGTGGGGATCCAAGCGAACAGGGCCAGATCTGGCCAGGGTCGGCGGCAAATACTCCGACAGCTGGCACCACGACCATCTGACCGATCCCCGCTCGGTCGTGCCGGAATCCAACATGCCGCCCTACAAGTTCCTGGCTGAAAGGGAGCTGGACTACCGGATCATCGAACAGCGCCTTGAAACTCTGCGCCGGGTGGGCGTGCCCTACACCAAGGCCCAGATCGCCAACGCCACCCAGGATATTGAAACCCAGGTCGACGCCTTCGCCGGTGAAAATTCAGGGTTGAAGAAGCGCTACGGCGGCAAGGTGGCCCAGCGTGATTTCGACGGCGATCCGGCCAAGCTGTCCGAGATGGACGCTCTGGTGGCCTATCTGCAGGTGCTGGGCACCATGGTCGACTTCCGCACCTACAAGGCTGAAGCCCCGGAGAATCGGCGATGAGCGGCCTCGACTACGAGACGGTTGCCCGTTTCGCCCAACAGGCCGGCACCCTCTATTTCATCGCGGTCTTCGTGGCTGGGCTGGTCTACGCGCTCTGGCCCAGCCGCAAGGCCACCTTTGACCGCGCCGCGCTAATTCCGCTCGAAGATGATGAGATCGACCATGGCTGAGCGGGAAACCGACGACCACTCCGGCGTCGAGACCACCGGCCACGAGTGGGACGGGGTCAAGGAGCTGGACAATCCGTTGCCGCGCTGGTGGCTGTGGACCTGGTACGCCTCGATCCTGGCCGCCATCGTCTATTGGGTGCTGATGCCCGCCTGGCCGGGGATCTCCGGGTATACGCGCGGCATCCTTGGCCAGTCCGACCGCGTGGCGCTGGCCCACGAGCTGACCGAGCTGCAGGCCGTGCGCGGGGCCGGGGCCGCCAAACTCAAGTCGGCCAGTCTGGAGGAAATCGAGCGCGACCCTGACCTTCAGAGCTATGCGTTGCAGGTCGGCCAGTCGGTGTTCGGCGACAATTGCGCCACCTGCCATGGTGCCGGCGGCGGCGGAGCCAAAGGCTATCCCAACCTGCGTGACGATGTCTGGCTGTGGGGCGGTTCTCTGGCCGACATCCACCAGACGCTGCAGGTCGGCGTGCGCTCCGGACACCCGAAGACGCGCGGCGAAACCGTGATGCCGGCATTTGGCCGCGACCAGCTGGTGACCCCTGCCCAGGTCACTGACCTGACGGAGTATGTGGTGGCCCTTTCCGGCCGAAAGGCCGACCGTGCTGCCGTAGCCCGCGTACGCCAGACGTTTGCAGACCAGTGCTCGAGCTGCCACGGCCTGGCCGGAACCGGCGACCGCGCCAAGGGCGTGCCGGACCTGACCGACGCGGAGTGGCTTTATGCGGCCGACCGCGACACCATTCACAGTCAGATCT
>JANORH010000204.1:0-1829 GCA_031415215.1 Alphaproteobacteria bacterium
CGTGCGTTTGCAGCATTGCCACAGCTGATACGGCTGCCAATCTATGAATGCGTCTGGAACCCCATTTCATGGGTGGGCGCTTCCGGCAATGGAAGCGAATAGCAAATAAATGGGCTTCTCGGTCCAATCACTCTTTACGGCAATTAGCGCACCATTGCTATACACCCGCCCCGCTTCATCACGTTTTGGCACGGGCCATTCCTCCCAACAACAGCCAGCCGCTTGGCTCGCGGATCCATACGTGCAGCGTATCGTATCTCTCATCGGCAGCCTTGCCGCCCGGCGCCTGTGTACGATGGGTTGAATAATAGACCAGCGCAACATTGCCGCTCCGACTGATCTTAATAAGCTTGAGTTCGGGAGTGATGACTTCACCGCGTGTCACATCTTTCAGATCGGCGACTGCCTTGACCAGTTCGGCATATCCGTTGGGCTTCTCCCACCCAGGTGCCCATACCGTGTACTCCCGGTCGGCCAGAGACAAGTAATAAGTGAGGTCGCCCTGTCCTCGTTTGGCATAGAGATCTTGTTCATGTTGCCATAGCAAGGCCATATCAGCCGCATTTGCCGTCTCACTGGGTGCTTCCGCAGGTGCCGGGTTGTCAGCTGCCAGAGCCGCACTACTCACCATTGCGGTTGCCAGCATTAATATCCGTCCAAGCATGGCAGTTCTCCAATCCAGACCCGGCATCGCACGAATCCGAAGCATATACATCGGCATATCGCCGCGCTGGATCCGTTTGCCACGGCCTAGAAGTCCGCCGCTAGCGTCAGTCCGAATGTGCGGCGTTGGCCGGCAATCGGCGTATAGAACGACGTCGTAAATGGTCCGAAAATTCCGCTCGACACATAATTGAGGTTTGTCAGGTTCTTGACCCACAATTTCATGCTGAACGGTCCTGACGCAAGCGACGTGCTCATATTGACGAGTGTGCGAGAACCGATCGTCGAGGTGTTCGTCTCATCGACATATTGCTTGCCTTGGTATGCCACATCGCCCTGCAAAGTGAAGGTCGCGGCGCGTGAGCCCATTGTGAAGGGCTGCGTGAAGACAAAACCACCGAACAGTTTCGTGGCAGGACTGCGCTGGAGTTCATTTCCGCCGATGAATTGGCCGCAGGCCTTACCGTCGCAGATTGCCAGAGTGCGAGTGCCCAGTACCCCGGCGTTATACTTGGCGCTCTGATAGGATCCGCCGAAAGTCAGGCTCAAGCTTGGCAGCGCTTGAAACTGACCCTGGAATTCCACGCCCTTGATGGTCGCGCCGCCAAGGTTAAGCAGGATGGTGGGCGCGCGGTCGATCCCCGGCGGCAGAATGAATCCGGGCGGTGGGGTAGAAAGCGTATTGATCTGGAGTGAACTCAGATCGACGTAGAAGGCATTGAATTCGAGTTGCAGACGACTGTCAAACAGGCGAGTTTTGGTTCCCAGTTCATAAGTCCAGTTCTTGTCAGGACCGAAGCTCCGCTCGCTGGCGATCAAACCGCCGAATGGAGCATAGATCGCTGGATCGGCATTGACGCCCCCCGCCTTCGTGCCGTTTGCCGCCGAGGCGTAGATAAGGGTGTTGTCATTCAGGTCGTAGTCGAGCGTGATACGTGGGTTGAAATAACCAGTCTTAAGCCCGCGAGATACTTTGGCGGTGACGCTCAGGACAGTCTTGTCTTCCCAGCTGTAACGCCCTTCCAAGCCAAGCCGCGCCTTCCCGTCGAGGAACTTTAGCCTCGCTGCGCCGAAGATGGCCTTGGTCCGAACGTCCGTTATAGTATCGCCGGCAATGATTCTAAGGTCGGCGGTCGTGACTGGCGTGGCGGAAAGGGAGGGAATCC
>JANORH010000205.1:0-1711 GCA_031415215.1 Alphaproteobacteria bacterium
AGTCCCCGTGGCGTCGGTGATGGGGTCAAACCGCCAATGGCTCACTTATTTCATACAGTGTCACCGTAACTGTCCTTCCAACCTTTGCGACGGCAATCCATCCTCCGCCAACCAGCAGGAGGAAGATCAAGACGATCGGAACGTACATTTTCATCGGCGGCTAGCTTAGCTTAGCCTTCGCCAGCCTTAAAGCGGGCGTCGGAAACGTCTCCACCGGGCCGAGAGCGGCACTTTGTTCCTGGTCCGAAAGCGGCCCCTCCGAACGCCCCGCTCGGGGGCGCGGTGGGACTACCTTGGAGGCATTCGGATGGGGTTACGGTGACACTGTATGAAATAATCGAGTCCCCGTGGCGTCGGTGATGGGGTCAAACCGCCAATGGCTCACTTATTTCATACAGCGTCATGTGTGGACGGCGCTCTGTTGGCAAGGTGTGTTTGAGCAGATGCTTCGTTGTCGGGTGCGGTCATGTGTCCGGCCTGTTGATGCGGCCTTATGCAGCCGCTGGCCCTGATGTCGTCCGCTGACCTTGGGTTCCAATCACCGTATCGCGCTGATCTGCGCCGACACTGTAGCGGAGTGTCCCGGTCACCGGTCTGACCCGGTTCGCATCATGTCTTAGCCCTCGCCAACCTCGTGGTGCCTTGGCCCGACTAGGCGGCCATTGCACGAACCTCCATCCCCTCGCGGAAGACCTCGCCCCGGGCCATGACAGCCCAGGCGATGCGGGCGGTCTTGTTGGCCAGCGCCACGGCGACCAGTTTGAAGGGCTTGCGGAGCAGCAGATCCTGCGCCCAGACCCGCGACGACGAGCCGCCGGCCTTGGCGTGGCGCAGCACTGCGGCGGCTCCCACCACCAGCAGGGTGCGCAGGTAGCGATCCCCCATCTTGGAGATCCGCCCCAGTCGTTCCTTGCCGCCGCTGGAGGTCTGTTTGGGGGCCAGACCCAGGAAGCCGGCGAACTCTCGTCCCGAGCTGAACATCGCAGGATCGCCGATGGTCGCGGCCAGGGCCGTGGCGGTGATCACCCCGATCCCCGGGATGGTGGCCAGCCGTCGGCTGACGTCGCTGCTGCGATGCCAGTCGGTGAGCTGTCGATCCAGACGCTCGACCTCCAGGGCCAGCATCGCCATGCGCCGCGCCAGGGGTTTCAAGGCCTGTCGCGCCAGGGCCGGCAGCCGCCCATCGGTCTCGTCAGCCAGGATGTCCAGCAAGGGGGCGACATTGCGCGGACCCACCGGGGCCACGACCCCGAACTCGGCCATGTGGCCCCGAAGGGCACAGATCAGCGCGGTGCGCTGGGAGACCAGCAGGGCGCGGGTCCGATGCAGCATCAGCACAGCCTGCTGATCGCAGGACTTGATCGGCACAAACCGCATGGAGGGCCGGGTCACCGCCTCACAGATGGCCGCAGCGTCGGCGGCATCGTTCTTCTGGCGACGGACATAGGCCTTTACGTAGGCTGGCGGGATCAGGCGCACGGTGTGCCCCAGCTTGGTGAGCTCGCGCGCCCAATGATGGGACGACGCGCAGGCCTCCATCCCGATCAGGCACGATGGAAACCGGGCAAGAAGCTGCAGGAACCCCCCTCGCCGGACAGCCTTGCTGACGATCACCTCGCCTGCGGCATCAATCGCGTGAACCTGAAAAACGGTCTTCGCCAGGTCAATCCCGACTGTGGTAATCTGCTCCATGGACGGTGCTCCTCTGATG
>JANORH010000206.1:0-8208 GCA_031415215.1 Alphaproteobacteria bacterium
ATGAGGGCGGCAGCCTTTCTGTTCGGCAGGGTCCGCTACTGGAGTTCGTAGTCCCGTGACCGGCGAGCTAAGCGCACGTCTGGAGGTCGAGCTGGCGTCTGCGGCCCCGGACGCGGTGGTCAGGCTGGCGGCGTCGCTGGCAGATCCAGAAAGGGACGCCGCAATCCTCTACTACGGCTCGACGCTTCGGACGGGTGACCTGTCGGGCATTCTGGACTTCTATCGCCTGACGCGACACCCGCATCGCAAGGGCGTGCGGGGCCTGGTGGAGCGTTTCCTGTGGCCTGAGGTCAGCTACCACGAGGTTCAAATCGACGGCGTGCTGTTGCGGGCCAAGGTCGCAGCCCTGCCGCTGTCGCAGTTTCGTCGGGCCGCCGAGGGCCGGACGCTGGACACCACCATCTGGGCGCGGTTCGTGCAGCCAACGCAACGGGTCTGGAGCGCGGACGAGTTTGCAACGCGCGAGGCCACTGCGGCTTGTGCTGCCGCTGTCGTCACCGCTGCTCGCTATGCTGCCGCCCTTGGACCCGAGCGAGGCACCGCCGAGGACTATTGGGCGGCTCTGTTTCGCAAGACCTACGCCGCCGAGTTTCGAGTTGAGGCTGCGGGGCGGGCCAATACCGTCATTGCGGCCAGCGTTGAGCGCTATGCTTCTTTGCTGCCGCTGGCCTGGCGCGAAGGCGGCGTGGCGTTCGATACCCTGAGCGACACCCTGTGCCCGGACAAGCGTGGGCTGCCCGGCTGGCGTCTGGTTAGTCTGGCCGGCAAGCCGCTGAACATTGCCCGGCTGGCCAAGGCGGCCTTCACGTTCGACGGCGCGGCGCGGTACGCCGCCTGGAAGATCGAGCGCCATACCGGCGTGGTGATCGCTGTCACGCCATTCGCCGAGCGGTATCCGCTACTGGCAGCGCCCGGGGCCTGGCTTCAACTGCGCCGCGATCAGAAGGCTCGCCGATCCAAGGCCATCAACGGCGAATAGGGCTTCAGGCCGAGGCACGACGCGGGCGCTGAAGCAGTCCGTATTCCAGACCCAGCTGCTCAAAGACGCGCAACACCGTGTCTATCTGCTCCCGGCTATGGGCCGCGCTGACGCTGGAACGCAGGAGGGGGCGATTGTCCGGCGTGGCCGGGGGGATGGCGAGGTTCAGATAGACACCGTTGGCCAGCAGGGCGTTCCACATTGTCACCGCCATGGCGATATCAGGCATCACGACCGCCGTAATCGGGCTGGCATGCGGCCCTACCGCATACCCCATGTCGCGCAGGCCGTCGTAAAGTTGATCGGCGTTGGCGGCCAACTGGGTCCGCAGGCTGGTGTCGGCTTCCAGCTTTCTCAGGGCGACCAGGGTTGATGCGATCACCGCCGGCGGCAGTGACGCGGTGAACATGTAAGGCCTGCTTACAATCCTGAGCAGGTCGAAGTTGTCTTCGTCCGAAACCAGGAACCCACCCACGGCTCCCAGGCTTTTAGAGAAGGTGCCAATGATGAAATCGACGTCGTCTTCAACCCCGGCGGCTTCGGCCAGACCGCGCCCCTTGTCGCCAAGCACGCCCATCGAGTGGGCCTCGTCGACCAGCAGGTAGGCGCCCATTTCCTTCTTGACGGCGACCATTTCCTTGAGCGGGGCCACGTCACCCATCATCGAATAGATGCCTTCAACGACAATCAGGCTGCCCTTGGCCTGATCGCCCATGCGGCGCAGGCGCTTGTGAAGATCTTCCGGGTCATTGTGGCGGAAGCGGATGACTTCGGCCTGCGACAGGCGGGCTGCGTCATAGATCGAGGCGTGACTGTCGGCATCGAGGATCAGGTGATCACCGCGCCCCACCAGACCGGAGATACCGCCCAGGTTGGCCTGATAGCCGGTCGTGAAGACCATGGCGTGTTTGCGATCATAGAAGCGGGCCAGAGACTGCTCGAGTTCGGTGTGGCCACTGTAGGTGCCGTTTGCGAACCGCGAGCCCGTCGTGCCGGTTCCCCATTTGCGAACCGCATCGGCCGAGGCCTCGATGCATTCGGGGTCAAACGTCAGACCCAGATAGTTATTGGTGCCAAGCAGGATCACCTGCTTGCCGTCCAGCATGCCTTCTGTCGGCGACAGAACCGCATCGAAGCGCACGGCAAAGGGATCAGCGCCCGCAGCGCGAATACCATCCAGTGGGGCGCGATAGCCCAAGTGCTTGTCAAGCAACCCCATGGTTAGGCCTTTGTCCGCAGCTTGTTGATCAGTTCGGAGAGATCGCCGACCGTTTGAACGGTCGCCAGTCGGTCTAGAGGAATGGAGAGATCGAATCGATCCTCAAGCTCCATGACGATATTCATAAGTGCAAGTGAATCCACGGCAAGGTCCCGGGCGATGTCGGTTTCAGGCGTGACCTGCACGCTGCGTCCCAGGACCGTCTCAGCGGCCCGCGCAACTTCACGAACCGTCAGGTCCGTCGCCAGTTCGACCATACGCGAGCCCCCCATTGGCTCTTCCAACGACAACACCAGCAGCCTAACTAATCAGATTGGACCGGTTTTTCCACCTTTGGTTCGCAAGACGGTCACGAAACCGTGGTCATTGTTTCATCCATGCCGCAGTGCGGTACCAGTCCACTGTATGCGCGAACCCCGTCTGGAGATCATATAGCGGCTTCGGCCCGTAAGCTGAACCGTGATCAGTGGAGATCGCCCAGTCAGCGTGAAGCAACTCGCGTGATTTTGCGGAACTCAGCATGGGAGTCGAACCGAATAGCTTCGTGAAATCATTCGTGATTCCGATGGCCCGGATCAACGCGGACGGGATGGTGACAAGATGGACCGATTTGCCGCAAGCGCGCGCGGCCTCACCCATCAGTTCGCGCCAACTGTAGCCGTCAGGACGCGCATCGCAGAGGGCGAGCGTCTGTCCTCCAGTCCGCAAGGCCGACAGTGCGACAATCTGGCGCGCGGCGTCCTCGACATGGATCATGGTGACGCGTCCGTTTCTGCTGAGGATCGGCAGGAAGGGTAGCGAATCTGCGGCCTGAAAGACGCCCAGCAATTCCCGGTCTCCCGGTCCATAGATAGCACAGGGCCGCGCAACGGTGAGTCGATCACCGAGAATGTGGGCCATCGCGACTTCGCCGGCGTGTTTGCTCGCGGCATAGTGGGAAATCTGCGGCTCCCTCGCGGTCAGGCTGGAGACCAGCACAACATTTGCCGCCTTGTCCGCCGCTTTCGCCACGTTCAGCGCTCCCTCGACATTGACAGCATCAAACGCCGTCCGGGATCGCGCTTTCACCAGACCGGCGGCGTGGATCACCAGATCTGCGCCGGCGCAGAGGCGTGACAAGGTTGTGGGGTTGTTCACATCCCCCACCACAACCTCCGGCGTCGCGTCACGCCAGAGCGGGTCGACAGGGTCCCGGCGCGAGAGGATCCTCACGTGCCAGCCGTCCTGAGCCAGCGCTCGCACGATCCAGCGACCCAGGAAGCCAGTGGCCCCCGTAACCGCTGCGAGCCGCCCGGTCAGGCGGGTTCTTCCTGTCGAAAGGCGCCGGCCAGGAACAGGAGTTTGGCCTTGGAACGCGACAGTTTGCCTGAAGATGTCTGGGGGAGGGCATGGGCACCGACCAGTTCGACCCTGGCCTCGACACCGTGGCGTGCCCGCAGAACCGCCGCGACATCGCTGATCAGCGCGTTCCGGACCTCGGGATCGCTGCCGCGAGCCTGCACCAACACCACCAGTTGTTCGCCGGCGTCGTGATCGACAGAAAAGGCCACAACATCGCCGCTGCGCAGCCGCTCAACTTCGGACTCAGCGGACCATTCCAGGTCCTGCGGCCAGACGTTCCGGCCATTCAGCAGGATCAGGTCCTTGGCCCGTCCGGTCGGCACGATCTCGCCGTCCACGAGGTAGCCGAGATCGCCAGTATCCAGCCAGCCATCCGCGCCCAGGACCCGTGCGGTTGCGTCGGGTTCTCCGAAATATCCGCGCATCAGGCTGGGTCCGCGCACAAAAATCTGACCAACCCGACCTTCCGCGACGGGCGCGCCATTCGCGCCCCGGACCTCCAGTTCATGCGCCGGCAGCACCTGGCCACAGCGAACGAAGGCCCGGGTCCGTGCGCCGGTGCCGGGTTGCACCAGGCCATCACGCTCCATGCGGTCGACGTCCACAGTATCAAAGCGCAGGCCCTGTTCCAGGGGGGCCATGGTCAGCGCAAGGGTGGCCTCGGCCATGCCGTAGCTGGCCACGAAGGCCTTGTCGGTGAAGCCTGCGGATGCAAAGCGTTCGGCGAACCCGAGCAAAGGTCCGGGCCGAACCATGTCGCCGCCGCATCCGGCTATCCGCCAGGCCGTCAGATCGAGCCCTTCACGACTACCATCACCCCGGCGCGCGCAGAGTTCGTAGCCGAACGTCGGACTATAAGAGATCGTGGCTTTGTTCTTTGAAATCAGATCCAGCCAGAGTAGCGGTCGACGCACGAACGCTCCGGTCGGCAGCAGATCGACGGTCATCTGGGCGGCCAGCGGGCTCAGGATGAAACCGACCAGTCCCATGTCGTGATAGAGCGGCAACCACGATAGCGCGCGGTCCTCAGGGACCACCTTCAAGCCATGTTTGGTGATGGCCAGCGCATTGGCCATCAAGGCACGGTGCGTACAAAGCACGCCGGTCGGATTGCGCGTGCTGCCCGACGAAAACTGGACGTAGCAGGGATCGTCCGGCGCAGGGGTCGGCAACTCGACATCGCGCGATTCCGGAAGGTCGGAGGTCTGCATGGCGATCCGCGCGCCTGCGGCTTCGGCGGCCTCCTTGAGCCATGGCAACAGCGCTTCGGAGCCAAACACCCCGGCGGCCTTGGCCGAAGTCAGCATCCGCGTGATCTGCTCGACATAGGCCTCCCGCCCGCCAAGCGGCGCCGGAAGGGGCAGGGGTGCCGGGGTCAGGCGCGCATACTGGCAGGCGAAGAAGGCGACGACGAAGTCTGCATCGGTCTCGGCAACCAGACCCACACGATCCAGCGGCTTCAATCCAGCCGCGAGGAACCGGGTCGCAAGAGCCCGCGCCCGCTCGCGCAATTCCGCATAGCAGATCGGCGCGATCAACTCACCGCGCAGGCCATAGATATTGACGCCGGTAGGTCCCTTGGCCGCAAAATCCAGAGCCTCGGTCAGGGTCGCAAATCCATCCAGATGGAAGGGGCGTTCAGGAGCGGTAGGTGTCGGGGTCAATCGTCGCCTTTCAGACTGTCCGGGTCGGGGAGAACTATAGCCCTGTCCTGCCGATTCCCGTTCTCTCGCAGCATGAAGTAGAGCATGCCGAGGGCAAGTGCAGCCGACGCCGCAACTAATCCCGCGCCCGCGCCTATAAGGCCGAACCGCGTCACGAGAAAGGGCAGTATGGCCAGGAAGGCCGCACTGACCACCAGGCGGACCCGCACAGCGCGGCCAGGCTTGCCCAGCGAAATCAACATCGGCTCCAGCGGCAGGGCGAAGACGCCGATCACGGCCGCGGCGACCTGCCAGGTCATCACATTGGCGGCGGATGAGAACCCCTGACCCATAACCGTGGTCAGCAGGGCAGGACCAGCCAGGGCGCTGACCGCAAGTAACACCAGACCCACGCCGCCGCCAATCAGGCCGACATTGCGCGCCAGCCGCCACATCGCGACATCGCGGCGCTCGGCATGCAGGCGCGCTAGCTCTGGATAAAGCGCTGGAATCAAGAGTTTAGCAGGCTTTGCCAAGGCATCGGCAACTTGACGGCCGACCCGCCAGAACGCGGCTTGCGCAGGGCCTACCAGGGCACCGACGATCAACGTCGCCAGATGCGTGAAAGCCACATCGAGCGTGCTTGTCAGGTTGGTGTTCCAGGCAAACTTCCAGACGCCCGGCATCTCGTGGGCCAAGGGCCCCCGCCAGGAAAACCCCTTTGTGAGCTCGCGCTTGCCAAGCTCGCGGTAGGCAGAGCCGGCCAGATATAGCCAGCTGATGAGGGTACCGATCGCCCAGGCCAGAAGAAAGCCTTCCATCGGCGCGTTCAGGACCAGCGCGACAACGCTGCCGATCAACCGGATCAGAGCGATCAGCGCCGCCTGCCGCGCCATGATATCAAAACGATCAAACAGCCTCAGCAATCCCAGCGGGGTCGCCGAGACCATGAAGGCAATGCTGAACATATAAAGCGCTGCGGCCGGTGACTGGGTGGTGGTCCAGCCCAATCGGTCCGCGAGCAATATCGAGCCCACCAGGCCGATTGCAATGCCCAGCGCGGTGCTGGCAAGGTCCAGGATCAGCGTAAACCGCAGAACTTTTTGAAAAGCGACGGTTTTCCCCTCGGCCAGCGGCTGGGTTCCGTAGCGCAGGATCGTCTGCCAGGACTGGAACTTCACCACTTCGCCTAAAAACTGCGCGAAGGCATGGATCAGCACCAGGACGCCAAGCTCGTCGACCCCCAGCGCGCGCGCCGCGATTGCCACATAGGCAAGGCTGAGCACAGCATTCACCGTCCTGCCGCCAAGCAACATGCCGGCGTTGGCCACAACGCGCCGCAGGATCGGCCGGACGCCGGCGATCTGGTCCGCCCGGGATCCGCTGATGGGCGGTCTGTTTTTCACAGTATTTCGACGGCCTCTGTGGGTGGAGCTGTGACCTATCGCGTACCACGCGGTGTGCAAAGCCTGAGGGATGTGGCGGCCATGCCTCTGAATGTGCATCGCGTCCGTATCCGTCCTGTCAGTGATCGCTTGTGATACGCTGTCGTGAGCGCGAAACAGGGAGCGCTATCCAAACGGGAGGCTGTCGATGGGTAAGTTGATCGCGGGTGTTGCGGCGGCAGCCTTTGTAGCACTCGGCGGCCCGGCGGCTGCCGAGATCCGCGCCGTTCTGGTGGCGGTATCGGCCTATACGGCGCCCATCCCCTCCCTCGACGGGCCGCCAAACGACGCGGCAGCCCTGAAGTCCCTGCTGGAAGCCCAGGGGGCCAGGGACATCGTTGTGCTGCAGGATGCGAAAGCCGACAGGGCAGGCATCCGCGCCGCCCTGGAAGCCGTTGGCAAGCGATCCCGGCCCGGCGATTGGGTGATTTTTTTCTATGCAGGCCACGGCGCACAGGCCAAGGCGCGTGACGCCGCTGAAGTCGACGGCATGGACGAATTCCTGGCCCTGGGCGGCTTCCGGGTTGCCAAACCGGACCCCAACCAGTTCGTTCTGGATAACGACCTGCGCGGCTGGCTCATGAATTTTTTTCCAACCAGCGTGAACGTGCTGCAGATTGCTGACGCCTGTCACTCGGGGACTTTGAACCGGGCGATCACCGCACCGAGCCGGTTCAGGAGCAGAACCGCGCTGGACAATCCCATGGCGTTGACCTTGCCGGTCGGGCCACCGGATCCCGCAGCGATCGCGCCGTCATCCGAAAATCCGCCAAACCTGGTTTATGTGGGCGCTGCGCAGGACGATCAATTTGCGCTGGAGGGACCTCTGCCCCTGGGCGATTCTCCGTCGCGGGGGCTTCTGACCTATGCGCTGGAAGGGGCTTTGCAGGACCGTCGGCCGAACGGTCACCTGACGTCCGATGCCGACGACGATGGCCAGCTGTCCCTGGCGGAGCTGGCCTCCAGTCTTGAAACCCGCACCCGTGAACTCTCCTCAACCCGACAGTGGGCCAGCGCCTCGGTGCCCGCACGCAACGAGCGCAGCGTGATCTTCCAGCCGCTCAAGGCTCAACTGGCGGTCAACAGGCCTGTCGAGGTCAAGGCAGCTGACGATCAGGCGGCCGATATCCTCTCCGGTCGTGGCCCGTGGGCCTCGATCCCGCGCGGGTCGCCGGACCTGACCTGGTCGGCCAGAGAGGGCTGGGTTACGGACAGTCGTGGCGACCGCATCGCCGAGAAGCTGACCAGCGCCGAGGCTTTGACCGGGGTGATCAACAAACGGCGCGCGGTCAGTGAGCTCGCCGGATCCGCCAACGAGCGGGTGCTACGCGTCGATATTGGCCCTCGCAAGAAGGGTCAGCTCTACAAGAACGGCGAGACCGTGGATCTGGCCGTGACCCACAAGGGTGAGGCTGCGTGGCTGACGGCGTTCAACCTGGCCGGTGATGGTACGGTTCAGCGTCTCTATCCGCTTGAGGGCGACGGCGATGGCAAGATGGCCGCCGGACAGGTCCGGGTGGTGATGGCCAGAACCCGTGCTTCGGCCCCGTTCGGGGTCGATAGTGTGGTGGCGATCTCGAC
>JANORH010000207.1:0-10475 GCA_031415215.1 Alphaproteobacteria bacterium
TCGCCGATTTCAAGAATCGAAACGTCGAACGTGCCGCCGCCGAGGTCGTACACGGCGATGGTCTTGTTGGTTTCGCCCTTGTCGAGGCCGTAGGCGAGCGCGGCTGCCGTCGGCTCGTTGATGATGCGCAGCACTTCGAGACCGGCGATCTTGCCAGCGTCTTTCGTGGCTTGGCGCTGTGCGTCGTTGAAGTATGCGGGAACCGTGATGACGGCCTGCGTCACCGGCTCACCAAGATAATCTTCCGCCGTCTGCTTCATCTTCTGCAGAACGAAGGCTGAAATTTCCGACGGCGCGTATTGCTTGTCACGGCCTTGAATCCAGGCGTCGCCGTTCGGGCCCTTGACGATCTCGTAGGGCACCATGCCCTTGTCCTTCTCGACCATCGGGTCGTTGAACTGGCGACCGATCAGCCGCTTGATCGCAAAGAACGTGTTGGTGGGGTTGGTGACCGCCTGACGTTTGGCCGGTTGGCCCACAACGCGCTCGCCGTCTTCCATGAAGCCGACAACGGACGGGGTGGTCCGCGCGCCTTCTGCATTTTCGATCACTTTCGGCGTCTTGCCGTCCATGATGGCGACGCACGAATTGGTCGTGCCGAGATCGATACCGATGATCTTGCTCATGAGGGGGTCTTATATGCTCCTGATAGGCGGGCGACGCGGGTGGGCCTTCTGATGAAGCGCCCGGTGACAAGCGACGCCCCCGGTTCGTTTAGGTCCTGGCCGACATTCCGCGTGGGGAAGCCAGCTTCGAATGCCCGATATGGGGAAATTTGAGGCCCCTGCAAGGGTGAATCTCCCCTAACTCGATGTGGAGATGATTCAAACCTGCCGCCAGGCCGACTGCGCCATGGCGTAAACTTCGGGGGGCAGCGGCGCAGTTCCACCTCGCGAGAGCATGAACGCATGCTCCACCACCATGGCCTGTTGCTCGATGTTCATCTCCGCAAACGCCTTGCTGTCCAACAGGTCGTAGCGATAGGCGGCCTCGGAATCGCCGGCTTTGATTTTTGCCAACAGCAGCGAAATCCCGTTCTGCGCCTGCCAGACGTGAGTCAGCTCGTGGACAAATACGGCCTGGATACGAAGCGGAATCGCAGGGTCAGAAAAATCGGCTTGCACCGTGGCTGTCGGCCAGACGATCAGCCCCGGCCCGACCACGAAGGCGCGGTTCCACAGCGGCAGGCTGAAAATGCGAATGCGGCGTGGCGCGATGCCGCTGCCAAACACTTCACGTGCCAAGGCCTGTTCCCCGACGGTCAGTCGGCGCAATCTGGCGGACTTCTGGTTGTGGAGGGACACGAACGATTGACGCCAGGCGGACTGTGGTTTCGGGTAACCACCACCATCAGGCTAACGCCTCGTCAAGGAAATCCCCATGGTTACGCTCACCCGGCCCGACGGCACCCGCCCAGAAGATGTCAACCTGTCGCGTCGTGGTCTGACCCTGGCCTTGACTGGCGGCTACGCCCTTGCCGCGTGGTCGGCTGAGGCTCAGCCCATCAAGACCGATGGTACCGGCCTGATCCAGAGCATGGTGGAACTGCCGGCGGCAGACCGGAAAATCCCCGCCTTCATCGCGCGTCCGCTCAGGGGACGTCACCCGGTGGTGGTACTGGTGTCCGAGATTTTCGGCCTGCACGAATACATCCGCGATACCTGCCGTCGGCTGGCCAAGTGGGGGTTTGTCGTCATCGCTCCGGACTTTTTCGCGCGTGCCGGCGACCCCTCGGTTCTGACCGACTTTCCGGCGATCATGAAAATCGTCGGCCAGTCCAGCGACAAGCAGGTCACCGGCGACCTCAAGGCAACGATCGCCTACCTCAAGGTCCAGCCCTTTGCTGACACTACCCGCATGGGGATCACAGGCTACTGCTGGGGCGGCAATATTGTGTGGGAAGCCTGCGCGCGACTGCCAGCCTTCAAGGCGGGTGTCGCATGGTACGGACGATTGAGCGGCGACTATGCAGCCAACGACACAGAGGGCAAACGCGCGCTCGAATTGGCGTCGGACATAAAGAATCCGGTTCTTGGTCTCTACGCCGAAAAGGACAGTGGCATTCCATTGGCCGACGTCGAGAAAATGAAGATGGCCCTCAAGGCCGCCGACAAGACGGCTAGCGACATCATCGTCTATCCCGGCGTCCAGCACGGCTTCCATGCCGATTATCGACCGTCCTATGACAAGGCCGCGGCGGATGATGGCTGGAAAAAGATGCTCGCCTTCTTTGCGGCGAACGGCGTGAAGTAGAGTTTGTTCGGCAGAACCTAGAACAGCGGTTCTTCGGCCTTCGGCACCGGTGCGGGTTGACTGGGTTCGACTTTTTCCGGGGGCGCGGCCACGGCAGGCGCAGACGGGCTCGGCCCTGCCGGTGCGCCTTTGTCAGCTTCGACCTTTGCCATGGCGAGGGCTTCGGCCTTGGCCAGCTTTTCCGCCTCCAGCCGTGCTTTTTCGTCTTCGGTCAACGCCACCGCCAGCGGTGCGCCCTGGATACGCTCATCCACCAGTGGCGTCGCGTCGCGCGCCTCGATCGGTTGGCCGGTAACCCCGTCGAGGCGTTCACCCGGGAGCCGGCCACGGGGCGGGGCGGTGAGAACTCCCGCTGTAAAGGCGCCAAGGCTGGCGACGCCGATCACAACGGCGACGGCCTTCAGGACGGGGCGAGGCATGGTCCAGTTCATGAACTTGAACCTAGTGCGTGACTGGCAAAAGTGGAAACCGGTTTCGCAGACATCACGGTAAACGCGCGATTAACGGTCCCTGCTGCAAACAGGAATGACGAGTCAGCTGGAGACGTAGGGCGAATGGCGCGGGTTGCGCGGAAAACTGGCATGGAGCTCGCGCTTCACATCGCCAGACTTGCGTGGAGCCACCCGGGCACGGCCCGGCTGCGCGGCGGTATCGTTGCGGCCTTTGGCGTGGCATTCGCTGCGGCTCTGATCACCTACAGTCCGGATGATCGCAGCCTGAACGTGGCGAGCATCGGTGAACCGGTGAATGCTCTGGGCGGCGCTGGCGCTGTTCTGGCGGACATCGGCTTGCAATCACTGGGGTTGGCGGCCGGATTTGCGGCGTTACTGATTCTGGTCAACGGCCTGAGTCGGGTCGCAGAGCCTGAGCCGGATGTGACGCGCGGACGTCTTCGTCTTCGGGCCTTGTTTGGAGCTTTGGGCCTCTTGTCGCTGTCCGGTGCGTTGGCGCTTGCACCGACCCCTGCGGTCTGGCCGCTGGCCAAGAGCCTCGGCGGTTTCTGGGGCGAGGCCTTGCTGGGTGGTTTCGCGGGATTGATCAGCTATGCGCGGTTGCCGTTTGGCGCGCCCATCGCCGCCGCCGTATTCACCGCCGTGGGCGTCATCGCCTATGGCTACAGCCTTGGGCTGTCGCGACTGGATCTGCGGACGGCACTGGACGGACTAAGCCATTTCCTGACCCCTATGCCGCGCCTTAAGGCGGCAAGGCCGGAGCCTGCCGCGCGCGTGGCGAAACGAAAGGTTTTGAACGGTGGCGGCCTGGATGCGCCAATTTCCGCGCAGGCGCTGGCGATCGACCCCCCGCTGACCGATGGCCCGACGCTCAATGTCAAGGCCCCGAAATTGCCGCCGAAGGAGAGTGCGCGCGAGCAGAAAGAGGCCCAGAGTACGTTCGAATTCGTTAGCGAGGGCGGTTTCAAGCTGCCCGAACTTGCCATGCTGACCAAGGCTCCACCACGCGCGGCCCAGTACGACGAGGGTGCCCTGCGCCAGAACGCCCAACTGCTGGTCAGCGTGCTGGCTGAGTTCGGGGTCCGCGGTCAGGTCGACCAGATCCGGCCCGGACCGGTGGTTACGCTATATGAGCTGGTCCCCGCAGCCGGTGTGAAATCGGCGCGCGTCGTGGCGCTGGCCGACGATATTGCGCGCTCAATGAGTGTGGCGTCGGCACGGGTTTCGGTGGTGCCGGGCCGCAACGCCATCGGTATCGAACTGCCCAACCAGCGCCGCGAGACGGTGTATCTGCGGGACCTGTTGGCGGCGCCGGAATACGAGCGTGGCAGTCAGGTGGTTCCGGTCGCCCTGGGCGAAACCATCGGTGGTGAGCCCTATATCGCCGATCTGGCCAAGATGCCCCACCTGCTGATCGCCGGCACAACGGGCTCCGGCAAGTCGGTGGGTGTCAACGCCATGATCCTGTCGATCCTCTACAAGCTGACGCCTGAACAGTGCCGGTTGATCATGATCGACCCCAAGATGCTGGAGCTCAGCGTCTATGACGGCATCCCCCACCTGCTGGCCCCGGTGGTCACCGATCCCAAGAAAGCCATCGTCGCGCTGAAGTGGACCGTGCGCGAGATGGAGGACCGCTATCGCCGCATGTCCAAGATCGGGGTGCGCAACGTGGCCTCGTACAACGAGCGCGCCCGCGAGGCCCTGGCAAAGGGCGAGCACTTTGAACGCACGGTTCAGACCGGGTTTGACGATGCCGGCCGCGCCACCTACGAGAGCGAGAAAATCCGGCCGGAGCCGATGCCCATGCTGGTGGTCATCATCGACGAGGTCGCGGACCTGATGATGGTGGCGGGCAAGGATATCGAAGGTGCCGTCCAGCGGCTGGCCCAGATGGCGCGGGCTGCCGGCATCCACCTGATCATGGCCACCCAGCGCCCCTCGGTGGACGTCATCACCGGCACCATCAAGGCGAATTTCCCCACCCGGATCAGCTTCCAGGTCACGTCCAAGATCGACAGCCGAACTATCCTGGGCGAGCAGGGCGCCGAACAGCTGCTGGGCCAGGGCGACATGCTCTACATGGCGGGGGGTGGACGCATCACCCGCCTGCACGGCCCGTTTGTGTCCGATGGCGAGGTCGAGGCGGTCGCCAAGTTCCTGCGTGATCAGGGCACGCCCAGCTATCTGGACGAGGTCACCGCCGGCGGGGACGACGACGGCGAGGGTGGCGATCTTGGTCAGGGCGGGGGAGAAGAGAGCAACGACCTGTACGACCGTGCGGTCTCTGTGGTGACGCGCGACGGCAAGGCCTCGACCAGCTACATTCAGCGCCGTCTCCAGATCGGGTACAACCGCGCGGCCTCCCTGATCGAGAGGATGGAGAACGAAGGCGTTGTCGGCCCCGCCAACCATGCCGGAAAGCGCGAGATTCTGGTCAGCGCTGCACCGTAGAGCGGCCCAATTGCCGCCGCTCTGTTGCGATAGGTGTTTGTCCGTAACGGAGGCTCCATGACCCTCAATCGCCGAACCCTGGCCCTTGGATTGGCCGCGACGCCCCTGGCCGGTGCCGCGACGGCGCAGACCGCGCTGTCGAGCGCTGACAAGGCGCTGGTCGACCGTGCAGTGGCTTACCTTGAGGGGCTGACGGAGGCTTCAGGCACGTTCCGACAATTGGACGCGCGGGGCCGCACCACGTCGGGCACCGTGTTCCTGAAACGCCCTGGCAAGGCGCGATTCGCCTATGACCCACCATCAGGCCTGCTGGTTGTCTCGGATGGCGGCGTGGTGTCGGTCCAGGACAAGCGCCTCAAGACCTTTGACGCCTATCCGCTGACGGCGACGCCGCTGTCCTTGTTTCTGGCGAAGAACATCCGGCTTGACCGCGGCGTGGCGATCACGCGAGTAGTCCGCATGGCCGACGGCTTCTCGGTGACCGCCAGGGACAGCAAGAAGCGGACGGCGGGATCTATCACCCTGACATTCACAGACGGGCCGCTGGCGCTGGCGGGATGGACCGTCACGGACGCTCAGGGGCATCCCACAAGGATCCAGTTGATCGGACTACAGCGCGCGCCCGGCCTGGATAGATCCTTGTTTATTCTGAAAGATCCAAGGCCAAAGAATCCCGGACGGGGAAAAGTCTGATGGCCTAAAACTGTGGCGATATCGCCACATGCAAGGTTTTGAATGAATTGCCTTTGACAAACATTATTTCTGTGGCGATATTATCACTACGTCGCTCGCACGCCGGTCGTGCAGGCGAAATCCGCACCGGAACCTATCCCCTCCCGGCGGCGGTTTTGAGAGACAACTTGCACAGCCCGGACGCCCGCCATGGCGTCCGGGCTTTTTTCTTTCAGGGCTGGGCCGGACGCCGGCCATGGCGTCCGGGCTTTTTTCTTGCCAAGAGCACTGCATGCGCCTGCGAATTTGTACGTGGAACGTCAACTCTGTCCGGCTACGCGCCGAACAGGTCGCGAGATTTGTGGCGGAGCAGGCCCCGGATGTCCTGTGTCTGCAGGAAATCAAATGTCAGGCGGGCGAGTTTCCGGTGAACGCCTTTCGCGACATGGGCCTGCCGCACCTCAAGATCGCGGGTCAGAAGGGCTGGCACGGCGTCGCCATCGCGTCCCGCCTGCCGATCGAGGACCCGGAACCTCTCGACGTTTGCCGTGAGGGCCACGCCCGCTGTGTGGGCGTGAAGGTGGCGGGCGTAGAAATCCAGAATTTCTACATCCCTGCCGGTGGTGACATCCCCGATCGTGAGCTGAACCCCAAGTTCGACCACAAGCTGGACTTCTACGAAAAGCTGACCGCTGACATGGCTCGGCGCGACCCCAAAAACCCGCTGGTCATTGTGGGCGACCTCAATGTCGCCCCCGGCGAGTTTGACGTCTGGAACCACAAATACATGTCCAGGATCGTGAGCCACACACCGGTTGAGATCGCGGCGTTTCGGGCGCTGGAAAACTCACTGGGTTTCATCGACCTGATGCGCGCTTCGACACCTGAGCCCGAGAAACTGGCCTCCTGGTGGAGCTACCGCGCCCAGGATTTCCGCGAGTCCGCCCGCGGCCTGCGCCTAGACCACATCCTGGTGACGCCTGGACTGCGCGACGCCGCGTTCCGTCTGGGCGCGCCGGCAGTACGCATCCATGAGGATGTGCGAGCCTGGGAGCGTCCTAGCGACCATGCGCCGGTGAGCGCGGACCTCGTGCTTTAACAGGGTATGGCGCGCGCGTGCCCCGCCGAAGCGTAGTCCAACAAAGGACGATCCCGGGTCATCAGGCGGTAGTCAAATGCGCGTGCGGTCGCAGCGAGAATCTTGTCTGCCGGATCACGAAGCCGCGAATGTGGCAGAAATGATGAGGCTACAAGAATCTCGGGCGTCATGGGTGCAAGCTCGATGCCGACGGAAAGTGCTGCCTGGAACCAGTGCTGTGGTTCAAGCGCCAACGTCAGGCGGCCCTTGGCGACGAGTTGACCGATCTCCCAGGCGCTGATTGGTGATGTAAGTACTCCGCCCGGTGATTTGGACGCCGTCCGGAACGTCTCCAACGCGTCGGTCTCAATGTCGTCTTCGTGGACAAGCCATAACAGCGCGCACGTGTCGAGAAGGATGGGTCGCTGGCTCAACGCGCTGCGTCCCAAACTTCGCCTGTTGGTTCTGTCGGATCGAAACCTGGAGCAAACGTGACTGTGCCCCCGAGTGCCGCACGCAACCGGGAGAGAAGATCTCCTCCATGATGCGGCGCGTCGGCAGCTGTCGCGGTCGCGACTTCTGAACGCGCACGGCGGAAGACGAGCTTCTCGGAGATCATGTCAACGCGTTGAGTCTTGAAGCCGGCTCGCAGCCACGCATTGGTGATTACGCTATTTGAAGGATTGTTGCTCCACCAGGCGCGGTGCTTTCGCGCGACGGGCGGGAGAGTCGCGCCGATGATCTTCTCAATATCCTGAAATTTCAACGGTATCTCTGCTTCATGGCGAGCGGAGAGAAAGACTTCGAGGGGTTCGTATTTTGTCATACCGTGTTCTCCAGGGCCGAAAAAGACCACTCTTGACCCGAATAGTCAACACTAACTATTTAGGTAACTTTCACGGTGCCAGCCTGTACCCGCCCGCCTCGGTCAGCAGCAGGCGCGCGTTAGCCGGATCGGGCTCAATCTTCTGGCGCAGGCGATAGACATGGGTTTCCAGAGTGTGGGTGGTGACGCCGGCGTTGTAGCCCCAGACTTCGGCCAGCAGTTCCTCTCGTGAAATGGCCTTCTCGCCGGCGCGGTAGAGGTATTTCAGGATGTTGGTCTCTTTTTCCGTCAATCGGATCTTCTTGCCCTTCTCATCCATCAACAGCTTGGCGGCGGGCCGGAACTCGTAGGTGCCCAATCGGAACGTCGCGCCTTCCGAGTGCTCATAGTCGCGCAGTTGAGCGCGGATCCTGGCCAGCAGGACGGCGAATTTGTACGGCTTGGTCACATAGTCGTTCGCGCCCGAATCAAGCCCCTGAACGGCGTCATCATCGCTGGACGCGGCCGTCAGCATGATCACCGGGGCGGATATGCCGTCGTCACGCATGCGCTTGCACGCATCGCGGCCGTCCATGTCGGGGAGATCCACGTCGAGCAGGATGAGGTCGGGTTTGGCCTCGCGGGCGAGCCGAACACCGTCACCAGCGGTTTCCGCTTCGACAGTGTCGAAGTTCTCCGCCCGCAGCTGTTCGGCGATCGCGCCACGAAGGTCCTGGTCGTCGTCGACGATGAGGAGAGTCTTGCGTTGTGCCATAGGCGGTAACAAACACTATCTGTGTGCTTCGCGCCAAAGGGTTTCGCCACGAGGGGTTCGGGTTCCTGTGATCTTCAAAGCGACCGCTGACGGAATATTGACCCTGGGCGACCGGAAAGTCCCGTGCGCCCTTGGCCCTGCAGGTGTCATTTCGGCCTCCGAAAAACATGAGGGCGATGGGGCCTCTCCGGCGGGTGTCTGGCCCATTCGGGAGGTGCTTTATCGTCCAGACCGGGGTGCACCGCCATTGACGGCGCTTCGGGTTCGGGCCCTGTCGCCAGATGACGGCTGGTGTGATGCTGCGGATGACGCCGCCTACAATCGGGCGGTCAGATTGCCCTATCCGGCAAGTACAGAGACGCTTTGGCGCGACGATCACATCTACGACATCATCGTCATCCTCGGACACAACGACGAGCCGGTTGTGCCCGGGATGGGGTCCGCGATTTTCCTGCATGTCTGTCAACCCGGCTGCCCGCCCACACAGGGCTGCGTGGCGATCGGGCGGCCTGATCTTGAGGAACTGCTCCGCGCGGCCAAGTCCGGCGACGCGGTAGAGATTGCGACGGTCTAGGCTCGCGCGCCGAACACCGCAGACCCCACCCGCACGCTGGTTGCGCCAAAGCGGATCGCCGTCTCGAAGTCCCCGCTCATGCCCATGGACAGTCGGGAAAGGCCGTTGCGGGCGGCGATCTTGCCCAGCAGGGCGAAGTGTGGCCCGGCCGGTTCATCAGCGGGGGGAATGCACATCAGGCCCTCTGGCATCAGGCCAAATGTCTCACGGCAGGCGGCCACAAATGCATCGGCTTCCGAGGGCAGCACCCCGGCCTTCTGCGGCTCCTCGCCGGTATTGACCTGAACGTAGAGACGGGGTGAACGGCCCTGCTTCTGGACCTCATCTGCCAGCGATTGCGCCAGTTTTTCGCGGTCCAGGGTCTCGATCACGTCGAACAAGGTCACGGCCTCACGTGCCTTGTTGGTCTGCAACGGGCCGATCAGATGCAGGGTCAGGCCTGCCATCTTGCCCTCCCAGCGCGCCATGGCGTCCTGCACCCGGTTCTCACCGAAGATGGCCTGGCCGGCCGCCAGCACGGGCTCTACAGCGTCCCAGGGCTGCATTTTGGATACGGCCACCAGGTTCACCGAGGCTGGATCGCGACCAACCGCTTGCGCTGCACGGGCGATACGGGCCACCACATCGACATAGGCTTGCGGAGGGGTCGTCATTTCCGGGTTCTGGACCTTGCAGCGAACGGCGCGTTTGTTACCTGCCCGCAGGGCGCTGAGAAAGGCCTTGCCGGCGTTGTTGTACTTTACGGACCCGGAGCGGACCCCGGAACCTGAAGCTATTGCTGCCCGTCTGCCGTCCGGCAGCGCAGTCGTTTATCGTACGTTTGGAGCGCCCGATGCGGAAGCACGGGCCCGGCGGCTGCTGGCCATCGCCCGATCCCGGGGCCTGAAACTGCTGATCGGGCAGGACGTTGCACTTGCCAGCAAGGTCGGCGCGGATGGCGTGCATCTGCCGGAGCGACTGGCCCATCGCGCTGCGCCCTTGAAGCGGGCTCATCCCGGCTGGATCATTACTGCGGCGGCCCATTCCCTTCGTGCGGCCCGCCTGATCGGCGCAGACGCAGTTGTCATCTCGGCGGCCCTGCCGTCACGCAGTCCATCGGCGGGACCTGCGCTCGGGCCGGTTCGGCTTGCTGCGCGGGTCCGCGAGGCGGGACACAATGCCTATGCGCTCGGAGGGATAAACAACAATACGGCCTGTCGCCTCATCGGCGCGGGCCTGATCGGCTTGGCGGCGGTCGAAGGGTTTGAACCCTAGAACTTGAAGGCCGTCTGCAGGGTCAGTTTTGGCGAAGCAGCCGGTCGGGCTGCGTTCGGCAGGATTTTCAGATCCTGCTCGCCGAGTGCCACCGAGCCGCCGACGCGCAAGGTCGGCGTGATCCGGAAATAGGCCCCGGCCTGTACGTCATTGGCCAC
>JANORH010000208.1:0-10150 GCA_031415215.1 Alphaproteobacteria bacterium
GGAGAGGGCCGGCGCGTGAGAGCGTGAGCCGCCGGTGGGGGTTCGAGGATGTACGGCGGTGACGCCGGAGGGCCCTCGACGTCGCATCAGAGGTGCCCAGCCGGCCCTCTCCCGGCCTCTCCCTCTCGGCGCTCCGCGCCGGGGAAGAGGAGGCGCGCGCGTCCCTGTTCTTCAATTTTTACAACGTCATTCCCCGGCTTGTCCGGGGGCAGCTTGTGCGGCGGGTGAGGCGGGTCAGTCCTGCGTCCACGCAAGCACAGCGATGCCCGGCGCAGCTATGAGGCGCCAATCATTTCAAAGGAGGTTTGCTGTGCCTGATCGACAGGTTGATCCCTCACGCCTCGAGGGCAACGCGCTGGCGCGTTGGTATCGCCGCTCGCCGCAGGAGATTGAGCAAGAGCGGCTGGTCGTCAGGAATCAGGCCTATGACGCCTTTTTCGCACCAACCCGACTCGGGCAGGTCGACCGTCTCGTAGCGCGAAATACCTCGGCCCCGAATGGTGTCGCGGACTGCATCGGTTGCCACGGTCGAATTCCGCCGCCGTTTTCGTTCCCCTTTCCGATAGACGGCTTTCCAATTTTTCGGGAAGGCTCATCACGACCGCCCTCAAAACCGCCCGAGCGAGATCGCAAGCAGTGCGACTTGCAATATGCGTCCGACACGGACATCTGTGTGGGGCAGATTAGTGAGAAATCGAAAGCCGTGTGCCATGAAAGCGCGGCCGATCGATTGGCGCATTGCTTGAGGTATGGTGAGGTCGACATTCCCGCTCTCAAGACTTTTCCAGGTGGCCGGCGAAAATGGCGGTGATTGCCGAACAGTGGCTGGATCAACTTGGGTCTGACGAGAAGGTCGCTGTTCGCCTTCATGCGCCTTATCATTCAAAAGAACGCAAGAGTTGGGTCTGTCGATTTGAGATCGGCGACCCTATTGATCATGCCCTCGATATTTGCGGCGAAAGTGGTCTTCAGGCGCTGGCGCTGGCGCTGAAGGCGCTTTCGGCATCGCTTTACAGCAGCGATCTCTACCGGCGCGGCGCTTTGGGAGCATTTGGCGCGTTTGGTGGGTACCTTGGTATCCCCGCACCCCAGGTTTTCCTGGATGAAGCCCCGTTTCCTTTTTGAGGCTCACATCCGAGGGGAGAGAGCTCCAGAAACGACAGAGCGAAAATCGGGAAAGCATACGGAGAGCCGATGATGATGCGGGTATCCGCGACGAGCTGATGCCGCTGGCGCGGGCGGAGGGGGTGCAGGGACGCCGGGCTGGGGCTGACGCGCGGGCATTGAGGGGGTGAGATCAGTATTGCGTCCCCTTATCTTCTTGGTATCGTTTCGCCGGATTGCGTGTGAACTTATTGCTTGAGTGTCAAGCATTCCAGTCACTTTCTAAACTGGTGCGTAGCTAAGCCATGGCGTTCACCCACAGCTGGTTCACGGCCATCGGAGCCAGGTGACGGGCGAGGTTCGGCCAGACCCGCCAGCTGTGCCGGGAGTCCGTGGTCGCAGGTCTGAAGAGCGGCTTCCTCAGACAGAGCAGGTTGTCCTCGCGCATGATCCTGATCAGGCGCTTGTGATTGACGCACCAGCCTTCGCGCCTGAGCTCGGCACCCAGCCTGCGGTAGCCGTAGTAGCGCCGCGCCAGCGCCAGACGCTGGACGGCGTCACGCAACGCCGTCTCCTCGCGCAGCGGCTGGCTCTCGCCCCAGCTCCGGTAGAAGGCTGCACGGCTGACTCCGGCCAGCGCGCACATCCGCTCGATCGGCAGGACAGCCGTCGATCCCTCGCCTTGCGGGGCCGTCATCGCCTGGATCTTGGCGAAGACGCCGTCGCGCCAGGACCGATGCTCGGCCGGCGTGACGCCTCGATATGCCGCAAGGCTTGTTTGAAAAAATCCAGGTCCAGCTGCTGCTGGCCCACCTTCCGCTGCAACTCTGCGATCTGTCTCCGGGCTTCGATCAGGTCATTGGCCTTCGCCGCCACACCCCGCGCCTGCGCCATCTCCAGCGCCTCGGCCTTCGGCGGTCGCCCCCGCACCGAGCGCAGCGCCTCCGCGCCGCCCTGCCACCAGCGGTAGATGATCGTCCGCTTGACGCCCAACTCAAGCGCCAGCGCACTCCCGCTCTCTCCCGCCTCCAGCCGTTCGATCACCCCCAGCTTGAACTCACGGCTGAAGGTCCTTCTCTCCGTCTTGATCCCGGACATCTGTTCTCCTCGTCGAGAACTGTCCCTTATTTCCTTGTCTCACTCCAGGGGTTCACTCCAGTGAAGGCGGGCGGGTAGTTAAGTACTATGTCCCCGTATTACGGGATTCAAGGATCGGGGAACGTCACCGCCGCACATCCTCGCCCTCCCATCGGCGGATCACATTTTCACGAGCCGGCCCTCTCCCGGCCTCTCCCTCTCGGCGCTGCGCGCCGGGGGAGAGGAGGGGTGTCGATCCGGGGTTTTCTGGCGGCGGCTTCAGAAGAACTGCCGTTGGGTGATCTATCGGTGATCGGGTTCGTGGGTCAGGGTGGGGCATGACTGTTGTGCCTGAAATCCTGACCCCGCCTGCGCCGCATCCGCTGTTGACGGCGCCGGTGGCGGGGACGCTGGCCAGGCTGGCGGGGCCCAACTTGCTGGGGATGATGGCGACGACGGCGGTGGCGATTGCCGAGACGGCGTATATCGGGCGGCTCGGCGCGGAGCCGCTGGCGGCGGCGGCGCTGGTGCTGCCGTTGATCATGCTGATGGGAATGATGAGCGCCGGGGCCATGGGTGGGGGCACCTCGTCGGCGATCAGCCGGGCGCTGGGCGGCCGCGACCTGGCACGGGCCGAGGCGCTGGCCCGGCACGCCATGGTGATCGGGCTGGTCCTGGGGCTGCTTTTCACCGTGTTGCTGAGCGTGTTCGGCGGCGCGGTATTTCACCTGCTGGGCGGGCGCGGCGAGACCCTGCGGCTGGCGGCCCAGTACGGCGGGATCGTGTTTGCGTCGGCCGTGGCGCTGTGGCTGAGCAATATTCTGGCCTCGGTGCTGCGGGCGTCGGGCAATATGGTCGGGCCATCGGTCGTGATGATGGCCGGTGCAGCCCTGCAGGTGGTGGTGGGCGGCACGCTCTGTTTTGGCTGGGGACCGGCACCGCAGATGGGGATTGCGGGCGTTGGGCTGGGGCAGGTGGTGACCTCGCTGCTGAGTGTGACCCTGATGTTCGTGATGCTTCGGCGTCCCAGGGCGGCGGTGCGGCTGAAGGTGTTCGGACCGCTGAGGCGGGAGCTGTTTGCGGATATTCTGAAGGTCGGCGCGCCAGCGATGTTTTCGCCGATCCAGACGGTGGGCACGGTGCTGATCATCACCGCCATCGCCGCGCGGTTCGGCACCGAGACCCTGGCCGGCTACGGCATCGGCTCGCGGCTGGAGTTCCTGTTGGTGCCGATCGCATTTTCGGTGGGTGTGGCCTCGATCCCGATGGTGGGACTGGCCATCGGCGCGGGCGACGTGGCGCGCGCGCGGCGGGTGGCCTGGACGGCAGGGGTGATGGGCGCGTTGGGGCTGGGGGCGGTCGGACTGGTTCTGAGCGTGGCGCCAGATCTGTGGGTGAGTATCTTTACGCAGGACCCGGGCGTGCGGGCGGCGGCGGCGCTGTACCTGCACTTTGTGGGGCCGATGTTCGCGTTCTTCGGGATGAGCCTGGCGCTCTATTTTGCCTCGCAGGGGGCCGGGCGGATCCTGGGTCCGCTGCTGGCGGGTACGGCGCGGATGGCGGTGGTGGGCATTGGCGGCTGGATGCTGGTGGTGAATGACGCGCCCTCATGGGCCCTGTTCGCGCTGGTGGCGGCGGGTATGGTGGTGATGGGGCTGGCGACGGCGGGCTCTGTGGCGATCACGCCGTGGGGACCGAAGGCGGCGAAACCGGCCTGAGGCCAAGGAGGGTTCGAGCATGACGTACAAGGTTCGTGTCGCAGACGTGTCGGAGACCGACACGGTGCTGAACACCCTGACGCTGGCCTTCGCCAACGATCCGCCGCTGCGGTGGCTGATGTCGACGCCGGACGACTATCTGGCCGGGTTCAAGGGATTTGCTGGCGGCATGGGCGGGCCCGGAATGGCGGCGGGAACAGGATATCTGGCCGACGACGGTGCGGCGGCGGCGCTGTGGTTGCCGCCGGGCGTGACATCCGACGTCAACGCCATGATGGCGGCGATCATGCCCTTTATGACCGAGGCCAAGGGCGCGGTGGCGGGTCAGGTCAGCGAGGGTCTGGCGCACCATCATCCGCATGAGCCGCACTGGTATCTGGCGATGATCGGGGTGGATCCGGCGCGGCAGGGACTGGGGCTGGGGTCAGCGCTGCTGAAGGAGACGCTTGCGCGCTGCGATGCCGATGGCGTGATGGCCTATCTGGAGAGCTCGCACCCGAAGAATGTGCCGCTCTATGAGCGGTTCGGGTTCGAGGTGATGGGGGTGGTCCAGCCGGGCGACTTCCCGCCGATCTATCCGATGTTGCGGGCCGCACGCGGGTAGGCGGCGCTCGACAACAGGGTTCCCCGGTACGGCGTCGCTGGCGCGCCTTGACCGGGGATGACGCATTTTATTGAAAGAGGAGAAACGACATGGCGGAGACGCCTGAGCGGGGCATGAGTGTGCCTGAAACCCGGACGCGTGACGTGCGCGCGAAGAAGCCGTCGGTCAGGTACACGGCGGCCACGGTGAACCTGATCCGGACCGGGCTGGAATCCGGCAAGTCCCTTAACGAGATATGTCGCGACGACAAGGCACCGTCCTATGCGGCGGTAAATCAGTGGCGCGGGCGCTATCCCGAGTTCAACGCCGTGGTGGTGGCGGCCCGTCAGGTGGGCGCCGAAGCCCTGGTCGATGAGGTGCTGGATGCCGCCCGCGCCGTGACCCCTGAGACGATCGGCACAACCAAGGTGCATGTGGATGGCGTGAAGTGGGCGACGGGCAGGTCCTCGCCCCTGCGCTACGGGGACAGGGCCGGAACGGCGGTGCCCAAGGGCGCGGTGGTGATGCACATCCGGGTGCGCAGGTTCGAGAAGATGGTCGGCGAGGATGGCCGGGCGTTTCTGCGGGAAATCCTGCTGGAGGGGGAGCGTTGACGCAGGTGACGGAGACGGAAGCAGAGCCTGGAACGACAGAAACCGGCCCGATCCTCCGCGTGCCGAGAACATGGGTTCCGCGCCCCTATCAGCACGAGTTGTGGGAGGCGCTGTGCGACGGAAGGAAGCGGGCCGATGTGGCGGCGCACCGGCGATGGGGCAAGGACGAGGTGGCGCTGCACTGGGTGGCGTGGGCGCTGCAGGAACGGCCGGGCGGCTACTGGCACCTGCTGCCGCAGGCCAGTCAGGGGCGCAAGGCGATCTGGGACGCGGTCAATCCGCACACCGGACTGCGGCGGATCGAGGAGGCGTTCGGCGCGTATCTCGAACCCACGTTCCACGACAGCGAAATGAAGGTGACCTTCGGCAACGGCTCGACCTGGCAGGTGCTGGGCTCGGACAACCACGACAGCCTGATGGGGGCCTCGGTGGTGGGGGTGGTGTTTTCCGAGTGGTCGCTGGCACAGCCGGAGTCGTGGGCCTACATCAGGCCGATCCTGCTGGAGAACAACGGCTGGGCGCTGTTTCTGTGGACACCGCGTGGACGCAATCACGCGACCCAGGCCTTCGAGAGCCGCCAGCAGGACCCCGAGTGGTTCACCCTGCGCGCGCCGGCCACCGAGACCGATGTGTTCACGCCCGAACAGCTGGAGCGCGAGCGCCGCGAGTTGGTGGCGGAACTGGGATCGGAGGGGGAGGGCCGCGCCAAGTTTGCGTCCGAGTATCTGGTGGATTTCGATGCCGCGGCGCCCGGGGCCTACTATGCCGAGGCGCTCAGCGATGCACGGGAGGCGGGGCGGATTTCGGCGGTGCCGGTGGACCCGTCGCTGCGGGTGGATACAGCCTGGGACCTCGGCATCGATGACTACACCTCGATCTGGTACTTCCAGCAAGTAGGCCGTGAGATCCGGGTGGTCGACTACTACGAGACCAGCGGCGTCGGGCTGGACGCCATTGTGCGCGAGGCGATTGCGGCCAGACCGTACACCTGGGGCACGCACCACCTGCCGCACGATGTGATGGTGCGCGAGTTCGGGACGGGGCGGTCGCGGTACGAGACCCTGGGATCACTGGGGCTGACGCGGATCGTGGTGGGGTCGCCGGCCAATCCGGAGGACCGGGTCAATGCGGCCAGGCTGATGATCCCGATCTGCTGGTTCGACGCCGGGCGGTGTGCCGGCGGGCTGGAACGGCTGCGGTCCTATCGCAAGCGCTGGAGCCGGGCGATCCACGGCTATGGCGGGCCGATGCATGACCAGGCCAGCCACGGCGCCGATGCGTTTGGCGAGTTCGCCATGAACCGGCGCGGCGCGGTGACCGTGGCACCTGTGGCCCGGCACCCCTCGCCATCGGGCGCACAGTCGTGGATGGGGTGAGGCGCGTTAATCGATCTGCTGAAGGCAGCGTTAAGCGCATTGAACTTACAAGGGTATTCGGGGGCGCGCTGCGGCAGGAGGCGGCGATATGCCTGATGTTGTAATGCAAATATTCGATCTGGTGCTGTCCCGGCCGTTGACGACGCTGGGCTGTGCAATCGCGGCTGTTCTCTATGTGCAGCTGATGGCGGGTCCACGGGCGCGGTAGGGCGTTGCGGCCCCGACGCAACCAACCTTCACCTTGCGCCGTTGAAGTTCCAGACATGGAAGGACTTCAAACATGAGCGGTGTTGGAATTATCGGTGCCATCCTGATCGGCATTCTGGCCGGCTGGATCGCAGAGAAAGTGATGAAGCGTAACCACGGCCTGGTGATCAACCTGGTGGTGGGCGTGGTCGGTGCGTTCCTGGGCAGTTTCCTGTTCGGCGCGCTGGGCCTGGGTGCCAGCCTGGGTTCGGGCGTGATCCCGAGCCTGGTGGTGGCCACCCTGGGTGCCATCCTGTTGCTGTTCATCGTGGGGCTGGTGCGCCGCAAGGCGTAAACCTCGCCTGATCGACAGACGTCACGCGCTTGACAGTAATTATTACGTGTGTAGTTATATATTGCTACACACGTAATAAACAGCTGGGAGACTGTGATGACGATCAAGGTTCTGAAAAGACTATCCATCGCTACCGCCGCCGCCGTCATGAGCGCCGGGGTTGCCAGGGCGCAGGCCACGGCCGAGGTCGTCCAGGCCGGACCCGCCGTCGGCTATGCGGTCGTTCCCGTGTCGGAGCGGCTGACCATTGGCGGGGTGTTTGCCGACGCGTCCCTCGAAATGAAACTGGCCTTTGTCATCCTGTTGATCTCGACGCTGGCGGCGTTGGCGGTCTGGACGTCAAGCCTGCCGAAGGTGGGCCAGGCCGACGCCAAGGGTCTGGCCGGGGCCTTGGGACGGCTGCGGATCGTGCGGTCCGGCGCGCTGCCGTTCGGCTGTCTGGCGGCCAGCTACATCCTGTTCTCGGGCTTTCTTGGTATTTCAAATGTGCGCCCGGCACCGAGCATCACGGTGATGGCCCCCGGTTGGGCAGAGGCGGCGCTGGCGGTGATGCTGGGCCTGCTGGCAACCACCGTGGCGGTGGTCTGCGAGCGGCATCTGGAAGGCCGGATCCGGCGTGCGGCCGCCTGACTTGGCCGATCCGCGCATCAGTGAGGCCGAGAGCCGGGTGATGGCGGTGGTGTGGGATCTGGACGGGGCCGGGTTCGATCAGATCCTGGCCGCCGTCGGCCCCGCCAACGCCTGGGGCGGTGCGACGGTACGCACCCTGATCCACCGGCTGATCAGCAAGGGGGCGCTGGTGTCGGAACGCCGGCGCGGGCTGACGGTCTATGTCGCCCGGGTGAGCCGTGACGCGTGGCTGACGACGGAAGGGCGCGGGATGCTGGACCGGCTGTTCGACGGACGGCTGGCGGGGCTGGTGGCGCACCTGACCCGCGAGAGGGCGGTGGCCCCGGAGGACCTGGCGCGGCTGAAGCGGCTGGTGGCGGAACTGGATGCGGAGGACGAAGAGGATTGAGGCGTGACGGGATATTTGTTCATGTTTTGTCTTGACCTTGCCGCACAAATTCGGTAGGGTTTTGTCAACGTCAGAGAGTGCGCCTTCGGAGGCTTCGCGGTTGCGGGGCCGAGGCGGGGCTGTGAGCCGTGGTTGACGGCGATCGTCGGTGCCCTTGCGTTGAAACAAGCATTCATGGAGGGGCGAGGATGTTCGAGGACCTTAGTGCACGGGCCCGGGCGACGTTTCAGCATGGCGCGGAGGGGGCAGCGCGTCTGCGCGGTGAGTGGGCGCGCGCAGGACGACAAATCTATCACGATGCGATCCGTGAAGGGCGCCAGGTGGTGGCCCGTACCGGGCACGACATCGAGACGCTTGGACGTGACGCGATGGATAAGGCTGCGCGGTTGAAGTCGCGAGCCAGATCAGCAGCTGGGGCGGCACGGCAGATTGTGGAGGAGGGTCGAGATCGCCTGGAGCCGGGGACGAACAAGGCCGCGCAAGGTGTGCGCCGCGCAGGTGCCACGACCGCCAGGGTGTTGAGCGATATGGGGGCTCAGGTCTCGGCGGGCCAACGGATGGAACGCGAGGCCATCGCCCCGGCCACGGCCGATATCGCCGACAAGATCTGGAACGCGCCCAACACCGTCGTTGGACTTGCCTATGGCGGGGTCGGGCATATGGCAGGACTGGCGGCGGGGACGAAGCCATATGTGACCACGGGTGCCAACGCGATCCAATTCCGCAACAACCCGCTCGGGGGTGCAGGCGCCATTACCTTGGGCAATACGACAACCTACGACGATGATCCGGCAGATCCGAATTCGACGTGGTCCAGGTATCATAAGGTCCATCCGGAACCGATCTGGGAGCATGAGCGGCAGCACACGATTCAGGGGCAGCAGCTTGGGCCCTTCTATCTGCCGTCGAACTTGCTGGGCGGCGGCCTCGCCTTGCTGCGGGATCGGGACATAGATCGCAGACCTGATTGGCACGGCCCGAGTAACTGGAACGAGTGGGGACCTCAGGAAACGCCGCCGAAGCCTTGGCCATCAAGGTCCCGTCGGTGAACGTCAAGCGGTGCGCCCTGTTGGTTGCGACGGTTGTGACCGTGAGTTGTGGCCAGATCGAGCGGGCGCGGCTCGACAACATGACGGGTGCGCCGATCACCGTGCGGCTCCGGGTCAAGACGCCTGTGGGTCGGGAAGCCTACGACGAGCTGGTGACCCTCGCACCCGGTCGACACGTCGTGTTCATTGGTTGGCGAATTCGGAACGACGTTCTCCCGGTGATCATCAAGGGATGCACTTACACCTATCGGCTCAGCGGGATTGAGCTTTGGGACCTCAACAAACATTACGTGTTTCCGATCCCCTTTGAGTTGAAGCCGGACCTCTCGCTCGACCTGCCGCCCTACAGCGGGGAGGGGGTTGATCCGGTGCCGAGAGCCAAGATGGGCTTTCCGCGCCGGGCGCTGTCCAGATCATGTGCGTAGTCGCCAGTCGGTGAGATGAAACAGTCACGACAGATGTTCATGGTTTGTCTTGACATCGTCGCGCAAGTTCGGTAGGGTTTTTTCAGCGTCAGGGATTGCGCTTTCGGCCCCAGTGCCTTCGTGAGCGGAGGCAGGGCTACCTGCGCCTTCGTTTGATTCCAGCGCCGCCAGCTTGGCGGCATGCCCTTAACTCACATTCCAGGAGACCAATATGGCTGCGACGCCTCGCGGTGAGCCGCGTACTGTGCCCGACGTGGCGGGGGAGCTCTATAACCGGGAAATGGCGAAGGTCAGGGCGGCGCGCCTTGCGGCCGAGCAACGGGTCTCGGGCTCGCCGGTGGATCGCGCGGCGCAGTGGTTCAAGGATTTTCAGAATGGTCCTGACATTCTCCGTCCCTCGACGGCGCAGACCTTTATTCCTGTGGTCGGCCCGGCGTGGGAGGCCGCCGGCAACATCCAGGATGGCGAGTACGGAAAGGCCGCATTCAACGGCGCGATGGCGGTCGCTGACTTCTTGCCCGTTGGCGTGGCCGTCAAGGGCGCGCGGTCGTTGTCGAAAGGCATCGGGATTCTGAAGAAGAACTCCGTCAGGCGAACGCTTCCCAGAAGGCCATCAAGAAGGCTGGTCTCACCGGGCCTGGCCGG
>JANORH010000209.1:0-14647 GCA_031415215.1 Alphaproteobacteria bacterium
GTGTCGGCCATGCAGTCGGAGACCACAACGAACGGGCAATCCTTCAGCGCCTGCCGGATTTTCGACGCGTTGGGCAGGCTGACCACCGGATTGGTGGCCATGATCCAGATCGCCTTGATCCGACCGTCCGCCACCGCGTCGAACATGTCGACGGCCTTGAGTCCCGGACCGACAGCGACCGTGTCGGTGCCCCAGAAGCGCGCCACCCGGTCGCGGGAGGCGGCATCGAAGTCCATGTGCGCGGCCAGCGTATTGGCCATGCCGCCCACCTCACGCCCGCCCATGGCATTGGGCTGGCCGGTGATCGAGAACGGTGCTGCGCCGGGCTTGCCGATCCGTCCGGTGGCCAGATGGACGTTGAGGATTGCCAGACCCTTGGCCACCCCTTGCGTCGACTGGTTGGCCCCCATGGAGAACAGGCTGACGGTGCGCGGGGTGTCGGCAAACAGGTCGTAGAACCGGGTCAGGTCGGCGATGGCCAACCCACAGTCGGCCGCCACCGCGCCCGGCGACTGGTCGTCTGCCGCCAACGCCTGCATCACCTCGTCAAGGCCGTTGACATGGGTGGCCATGAAGGTCCGATCCACGGCACCGCGCCTGAGCAGATCGGCCAGCAATCCATTCCACAGCCGCACATCGGTCTGCGGCGCCAAGGCCAGATGCAGGTCGCACCCCTCGGCGGTGTCCGTGCGGCGGGGATCGATGACCACATGCCGCTGGCCGCGCTCGCGCTGGGCCTCCATCCGGCGGAACAGCACGGGATGGGTCCAGGCCGCATTGTGGCCCGAGAACACTGCCAGGTCGGCCAGATCGAGGTCTTCGTAGCAGCCGGGCACCAGGTCTGCGCCGAACGCCAGCTTGTGCGCCGTCACCGCCGAGGCCATGCAGAGCCTCGAGTTGGTGTCGATGTTGCCGGAGCCGATGAACCCCTTCATCAGCTTGTTGGCGACGTAATAGTCCTCGGTCAGCAGCTGGCCGGAGACATAGAAGGCCACCGCATCCCGGCCATGCTCGGCAATGGTGCGGCTGAAGGTTTCGGCGACGGTGCGGATCGCTTCGGACCAAGCGGCTTCGCGACCCCGGACGCGCGGGCGCAGCAAACGGCCTTCGAGGCCGACGGTGGAGCCCAGAGCCGTACCCTTGGAACACAGCCGTCCCAGGTTGGCCGGGTGGCTCAAGTCCCCCGAGATCACCAGCGAACGCGCGGGGCCCGCCGTCGCCGCAACACCACACCCGACGCCGCAGTAGGGGCAGGTGGTCTTGACGGCGCTTGGTGCGAAACCGTCAGCCATCTGTTCACCCCTTGATCCGGCCAAGCAGCAGGCGGCCCTCGCGCACCTCCAGCGGCACGACAGGCGCGCAGCCCTTGCCCCGGTCGGCACCCAGCGGCTCGCCGGTCGCCAGATCAATCGACCAGTTGTGCAACGGGCAGGCCACCGCTCGGCCATGCACGATGCCCTGGCTCAAGGGGCCGCCCTTGTGCGGACAGGCGTCGAGCAGGGCAAACACCTGGCCGTCGCCGGTGCGGAAGATCGCGATGTCGCCGTCAGGGCTCGGAACCCTGCGCGCGCCGCGCAACGGCACGTCCGTCACCGCGCCAACATCGGTCCAGTCCAGGGGATCGGTGACCATGGCGTTCATGCCGGTGCCAGTTCCAGCCGACGGCTCAAGGGATTGAACTCCTCGCTGTGGCGTCCCGCCACCCGCTCGGCCCACGGGTCGATTCGCGAGAACCGCTGGGAATAGCTGAAGCGGTCATAGAGCGCCCGGCGCGCCTCAGGGTCCTCAATGTCCACCCGGATAGCGTCCAGGCCCACCCGATCCATCCACTTGTGGATGCGTTCCAGGTACCAGCCCTGTTCGCGATAAAGCTGGGCGATGGCACAGATGCTCCAGATCGCCTCTTCCTCGGTCGCCACCTTGGTCAGGAGCTGGGTGCCGCGGATCTCCAGCCCGGCGGCGCCGCCAATGTGAATCTCGAACCCGCTCTCGACGCAGATCACGCCAATGTCCTTGCAAGTCGCCTCGGCGCAGTTGCGGGGACAGCCGGACACGCCCAATTTCACCTTGGCCGGGGTCCACGACCCCCACATCATCATTTCCAGCCGCACGCCCAGACCGGTGGAATCCTGCGTTCCGAACCTGCACCAGTCTGTGCCCACGCAGGTCTTCACGGTCCGCAGGCCCTTGGCATAGGCGTGACCGGAAACCATGCCTGCCGCATTCAGATCGGCCCAGACGGCGGGCAGGTCGTCTTTCTTGACGCCCAGCAGGTCGATCCGCTGGCCGCCGGTGACCTTGACCGTGGGAATGGCGAACTTGTCGACCACGTCGGCGATGGCCCGAAGTTCGTTGGCGCTGGTCACCCCGCCCCACATACGCGGAACGACGGAATAGGTGCCGTCCTTCTGGATATTGGCGTGGGCGCGCTCGTTGATATAGCGCGACTGCTTGTCGTCGCGGTAGTCGCCGGGCCAGGCGCAGATCATGTAGTAATTCAGCGCCGGGCGACACGACGGGCAACCATCCGGCGTCGTCCACTCCAGTGCTTGCATCACCGCCGGCATGGACTTCAGGCTCTCGGCCACAATCCGCTGGCGGACCTCATCGTGGCCCTTGGGCGTGCAGCCACAGACCGGCTTTGGCCCCACGCGCGCCTTGAACCCGTCGCCCAGCGTCAGCGACAGCAGCTTCTCCACCAGCGGCGTGCATGAGCCGCACGACGCCGAGGCCTTGGTGACTGCCCGCACGGCCTCCAGGGTCGAGAGCCCCTGGTCGGTGATCGCGGTCGTGATCGTGCCCTTGCAAATGCCGTTGCAGCCGCAGACTTCCTGAGAGTCCGGCATGGCCGCAACGGCCGCCCTAGGGTCCACGCCGCGCAGAGCCTCCGTGATGGACTGGCCAAAGATCAGGGTCTCGCGGATCTCTGCCACGTCGGCGCCCTGACGCATCAGGTCAAAATACCAGCCGCCGTCGATGGCATCACCGAACAGCACGGCGCCGGCCACCTTGCCGTTCTCGACCACGATCCGCTTGTAGACCCCGCGTGCGGCGTCGCGGAACACGATGTCCTCGCAGCCGTCGCCCCCGGCAAATCGACCCGCCGAAAACACATCCACGCCCGACACCTTCAGCCGGGTCTGCAGCATCGAACCCTCGTAGGCCGCAGCTCCGTCACCCGTCAGAACGCGACCCAGCACCCGACACATGTCCCAGATCGGGGCCACCAGGCCATAGGCGACGCCGCGATGTTCGGCGCATTCTCCGATGGCGAAGACGGCGGGATCAGAGGTCTGCATCTGGTCGTCGACCACGACCCCTCGCCCGACCGTCAGACCGGCCGCGACCGCCAGCGCCGAACTGGGCCGGATGCCCACCGCCATCACCAGCAGATTACAGGGCAACACCACGCCGTCCTTGAGCCGCAATCCCGAGACGCGACCGTCCCGGCCTTCGATCTCTTCGGACTGGGCCCCCAGCACCGTCTCGACGCCGCGTTCCACCAGCGCGGCGCGCAACAGGAAGCTGGCGGATTCGTCCAGCTGGCGCTCCATCAGCACGTCCATCAGGTGGACGACGGTCACCGCCATGCCGCGTTTGGCCAGCCCATAGGCGGCTTCGAGGCCCAGCAGTCCGCCGCCGATCACCACAGCCCGCCCGCCGGCATCCGCCGCCGTCACCATGGCCTCGACGTCATCGAGATCGCGGAAGGTCACCACGCCTTTAAGGCCCGCGCCTGGCAGCGGCAGCCGCACAGGATCTGATCCCGTCGCCAGGATCAGGCGGTCATAGCCGACCTCTGCCCCATCGCTACCGGTGACAACCCTGGCCGACCGGTCGATGGCCGACACCGCAATGCCCGACTTCAGCGAAATGGCGTTATCGCGGTACCAGGCCTCATCGTTGATCACGATATCGGCGAAGGCCTTCTCCCCGGCAAGCACCGGCGACAGCATGATCCGGTCGTAGTTGACCCTGGGCTCGGCGCCAAAGACCGTGATCTCGTACCGGGTCGGATCGCGAGCCAACACCTCCTCGATAGCACGGCATCCGGCCATGCCGTTGCCGATCACAACAAGACGCGCTTTGGGCATCTTTGGCTCCGTTTTGCCGCGCACGTGGCGCGAGGCAATGAATTGTTCGGGTGGACGCCGTTGCCCGCTGAGGTGGTCCGACAGGACCGGTAAAGCTTCGTTGCGCCGCGACCCTTTCCGATACCCCCATCGGACGCGCTCTGGGGCATTCGTGGCGGCCCGGACAGAGTGCGTCCGCCCTGTGCCTGAATTTATGGCTCTTGCGGGCGTTCGCCGCTCAACACTTGGGCAGTCACACCCGCGCGACCGTGACGGAGGCCGCCCCCCAGGTGGTACGCCACGTCTTTTTGATCACCGTCAGGCCGATGAGCGCCACGACAGCCAGTGCGGCGAACCCGAGGAACCCGGCCTGGTAGGAGCCGGTCAACTGTTTGGCCAGGCCCAGGCTGGACGCCAGGTAGAAACCACCGATACCGCCGGTCATGCCGACCAGACCGGTCATGACGCCAATCTCGGAGCGGAAACGCTGGGGCACCAGCTGGAAGACCGCACCATTGCCCATGCCCAGCGCCGCCATGCCGACGATAACGACCGCTGCGGTGGCCCAGACGTCACGCAGTCCAAAGCTCACCACCACCAGGGCTACCGCCGCAGCACAGTAGACGATCGACAGGGTGCGGATGCCGCCAAAGCGGTCGGCCAGGGCACCGCCGATCGGTCGCACCATGGAGCCCGCGAACACACAGGCGGCGGTGAAAAAGCCTGCGGTCACCGGTGCCAGCCCATACTCTGAATTGAAATAGATGGTCAGCGAGGACGACAGGCCAACAAAGCCGCCGAACGTCACGCCGTAGAACAACATGAACCACCAGGCGTCCTGGACCTTGAGCACAGAGAGATACGACGCCAGCGGTCTGGGGGCAGGCTGGTCCGGACTGTCCTTGGCGAACACCAGATAGACGACGAACGCGACCATCAGCGGCAACGTCGCCAACCCCAGCACGTTCTGCCAGCCGAACATATTGGCGAGGCTGGGGGCGAACAGCGCCGCCAGCACCGTTCCGGAGTTTCCGGCGCCGGCAATCCCCAACGCAACACCCTGATACTGTGGCGGATACCAGCGTGACGCCAACGGAAGCGCGATCGCGAAGGACGATCCCGCCACGCCCAGGACCACCCCGGTCGCCAGCACGCCGGTATAGGTGTCCACTTTCAGAAGCCACGCCGTCAGCAATCCTGCGATCACCACCAGTTGGGCGATCACGCCAGCGCGCTTCGGCCCGATCCGGTCCACCACCACACCGTTGACGATCCGCAGCACCGCACCGGCCAGCACCGGCAGGGCGACCATCAGACCCTTCTCGGCGGGACTGAGGTTCAGGTCTGTGGCGATCTGAACCCCCAGCGACCCGAGCAGCACCCAGACCATGAAGCTCATGTCAAAATAGAAAAATGCCGACAGCAGCGTGGGGGTATGCCCCGCTTTCAGGAAGTCCTTGCCGATCATGCGCTCGCTCTGGTTTCGGCCGGACATAGCTGTCCGGATTGCAGGATGTGGTAGGTGGCGGAGTGCCCAGACCGTTCTGACTACCGACGCCGCCATTGGTGCCAGCGAAACCGTCGCCGAATGGGCAGGTGCTACGTTGGTGGCGACGGGTTCCCGGCGTGACATCGGCCGTTGAACGCCAGTCCACCTCGCCTGTCGAAAAGTTAGGCAGTCTCAGGCCGTTGGTGCCCAAGCCTTGGGCGCGCTGGACAGTTCGACTGCAGGCGTCCAAAGGCCGATCCATGAATCATGACGGCGCCAGCCTGAAAGTCCTGGCCGGCCTGTCGAGCGAGATCGGTCGGCGAGCGCGCAACGAGGACTTTGCCGCCGCCATCCAGCAACCGCCGGGGCGACTGACCGGCGTGGTGGCCGCGGTCGCTGACGGTATCGGTGGCGCCAAGGGCGGTCGGGTCGCTGCTGAGCTGGCGGTGCGCGGCGTCCTCGATGGCTACCTTGGACAGAACGAGACCCTGAGCGTGAAGCAGGCCGCCAGTCGCGCGGTAGAGGCGGTGAACCGCTGGACCTATGCCCAGGGTAGAAACGATCCTGCCCTGAAAAACATGGGTTGCACCCTGACACTCGCGATCCTGCGTGGACGCCGGCTGCACGTCCTGCATGTCGGCGACAGCCGCCTCTATCGATTGAGAGACGGCCAACTGGCACTGCTGACCCGCGACCATCGTCCGGAAGGTGCCGGCGTCACCAATATCCTGACCCGTGCCATCGGTGCCGAGGAGACAATCCGCATCGACTATGCGTCTGACGACCTGGCCCCGCACGACCGCCTGCTGCTGGTCACGGACGGCGTTCACGGCGCGCTTTCCGACCGCAAGATCGAGACGCTGCTCAAGGGAGACGCAGGCGTCGAGGAGACCGCCAGGCGGCTGGTTCACGCCGCCCTTGAAGCCGGGTCGGACGACAATACCACCGCCCTCGTGCTGGATGTGCTGGAGCTTCCCAGCGCCGATATCGCCGACCTCGGTGAGGCTGTGGCCGCGTTGCCCATCCGCGAACCGCCTGTCACTGGCGACACGGTGGACGGGTATCAGTTGGTCACTCTGCTCGCCGATGGTCGATACAGCCGGGTCTTCAAGGCCGTCGACACGACCAGCGACACCACGGTGTTGGTGAAATTTCCGAAACCGCTGGTCCTTGGCGCGGAGTCCTCCGCCCGGGGTGCCTTCCTGCGCGAGGCCTGGGTCGCCAGCCGGGTCCACAATCCCTACGTCGGTGCAGTCATCGACCCGCCGCCAGGACGCCGTACATCGCTCTATCTGATGCAGCCCTTCTACGAGGGGGAAACCCTGGACCGCCGGCTCTCCCGCCGGCCGCCGGTCAACCTCGACCAAGGCCTGGACATCGCGGTGAAGCTCACCAAGGCCATCGCCTCGCTGCATCGCGCCGGGATCATCCACCGCGACATCAAGCCTGAAAACGTCATCCTGCAGCCCGACGGTGGACTGAAACTGATCGACCTCGGGGTGGCGCGCCTCCCGAACCTGGAGGCCTATCCGGCAGCCGACATCCCCGGTACGCCGACCTTCATGGCCCCGGAACTGTTCGCCGGCGACCCAGGCGACGTACGCTCCGATATCTTTGCGCTGGGGGTTACCCTCTACGCCATGTTCTCCGGGGGCCGCTTTCCCTACGGCGAGATCGAGCCCTTCACGACGCCGCGCCACCAGCGGCCGACCCCGCTGTCCACGCATCGCGCCGACCTGCCCGGCTGGCTGGAGACCACCTTGGCCCGCACGGTCGCCGCAAATCCTGCCGAGCGAGTGCAGGACGCCTTTGAACTGGCCTTCGAGCTGGAAAACGGTGCCTTGCGAGGGGGCAGCGGTCGCGTTCGCCCGCAGTCACTCTATGAACGCGACCCCCTCATGTTCTGGCAGGTCAGCGTGATCGTCCTGCTGATCCTGCTGCTGGTCTCACTGGCGACGCGCTGAGGCACCTCCCGCGACAGCTCAACGTTAAGCCCCTGCCGCGCTCGCGACCGGTCGCCCATCAGCACACCCGCATAGGTCAGCAGATCCGAAGCCACCGCCCCGATGGGTCGGCCTGAGTCCATCGCCAGCTTGCGCAGCAGCCCATAGGCCTGGGGTTCGTCCAGACCGCGCTCCTTCATCAGCAGCCCCTTTGCACGCTCGACGGACTTGCGCGAGGCAAGATCCGACTTGGCCTTCTCCAGCTCGCCGCGCAATTTCTGCATCAATTCAAATCGGGTCATCGCCACTTCCAGGACGGATCGCACCCGTCCCGCCGACAGGCCGTTGACCACATAGGCCGCCACGCCGGCCTCCACGGCGGCTTCCGCCAGACCCGGTGTCGAGCGGTCGACAAACATGACGATGGGGCGTGGGTTCGCGGCACTGGATTCGCGAAGGCTCTCCAGCGTGTCACGGTCGGGGCTGTCGGCGGCTACGACCGCGACATCGGGGGCGAAGGCAGCGACCTCAGCCTCAATGAACTCTGCCGCCAGTTGCACCACCAGCGGGTCAATGCCGGACAGGCCCTCGGCAACCAGAGCGGCGCGGGCGGGGTCCGGGTCTATAACGAGGACACGCATGAGGTTCTCGATAGTTTCGACAACGGCTGCGGGGCGACGTGACGCGGCATTGGCGGTCGCGTTTAAGTGGAGTGCCTGAAGTTATGGCGATACCCACCCGGTTCAGGAGGTTGTCGCCTCTTTTTCGGGCCCGCTACGGCTTCAGCGCAGGCGGCGGCGATTGTCTCAGGGCGGTGATCGGGGTCAGGACCGTGCGCTCGATGATTTCGGCCATGGTGTCGGTGTCCACCTGATCGAGATTGCGCATCCACCAGGCCAGCAGGTTCAGGGTCGCGGAGACCAGATGGAACAGCACCAGGTCGTCGATGGGCCCTTCCGGATCGCGGACCCGGGCGGCGGCCAGGGTGTCCATGGTGTGGCGCAGCATGCCGGCGCGGACGGTTTCGCCCGAGCCGCCGGCGATCAGCGCCTGATGGATCGCCAGATGCTCCAGCACGAAGGCGCAAAGGGATCGTGCGGCGGCGCGCCGATCCTGCTGCAACAGGAGAGGCCGAACCTGTTGCAGGAACTGCCGCGTCAGCACCTCGGCGACGTCGGCGAGCAGGGCCTCCTTGTCGGCATAGTGCCGGAAAAACGTGGCGTAGCCGACCCCGGCCCGCGCCGCGATTGCCCGCACGGTGATCGCATCCAGAGACGCCTCACCGGCCAACTTGGTCATGGCCTGACGCAAGGCCGTGCGTGTTCGCACAATCCGGGCGTCAGCGGGCGTTGACATCAACTGGCTCACAGTTCGTTATGATCCACTGTGTATCGTAACCCGGATGGTCGCGGATCGCGATTCGACCTCGGGGCGGTCAAGCTGTGGTCTTTGACCCCCGGCGGCCGCAAGGGCTAGGGAAATGGGCATGATGAACGTCTCGATGAAAACCAAAGGCCTCGGTCTCGTCGGAATTGCGGGCGCGCTGGCGCTGCTGGCCGCGATGTCTGTTGGTCAGGCTCCGGCCCAGGCCGATGCCCCCGCTGCTGCGCCTCAGATGGTCGATGACTTCCGGCTGCCCGACCAGAACCTGCTGGGACGTCAACTGTACCGGCTGGGCGACGCCAAGGCCGTGGTTCTGATCACTTATGCCAGCGGCGACGCCGCCATCCGCACTGACGCGAAAACCTATGCCGCCCTTCAGGCCGCTTACAAGGCCAGGGGCGTGGAGTTCATGATGCTGGCCTCGCGCATCGGCGAAACCCGGCCAAGGGTCATCGCCGATACCAAGGCGACCGGCATCGATATGCCGATCCTGTTCGACTATCAGCAGATCATCGGCGAGAGCCTGGGCGTCTCCCGCGCTGCCGAAGTCATCGTGATCGATCCGCGTAGCTGGACCGTATCCTATCGCGGCGCGGCCACCGGCGCCGGCGGCGAGACCTGGGCAAAGGACGCAATCGAGGGTCTGGTGGCGGGCCGCAAGGTCTCCATGGCTGCCAACGCGCCGCGCGGCGCCGTTATCGCATTCCCGGAGCGGGCCAGGGCCGCCAGTTTCGCCAAAATTTCCTACGCCAGGACCATCGCTCCGATCGTCCAGGCCAAGTGCACCGGCTGTCACCAGCCGGGCGGGATTGGCCCCATGCCGCTCAACAACTATGAGCAGATCAAGGGCTTCTCGCCGATGATCCGCGAGGTACTGCGCACCAACCGGATGCCCCCCTACATGGCCGACCAGACGGTCGGCCACTTCCAGGATGACGACCGGCTCAGCCCTGAGCAGATCAAGACCCTGGTCCACTGGGTCGAGGCCGGTGCTCCGCGCGGCGCGGGCGAGGATCCCTTGGCCAAGGTCAAATTCCAGGCCCCGGAATGGCCGCTGGGCAAGCCAGACGTGATCGTCGAGATTCCGCCCGCCAAAATCGCTGCCACCGGCGTGATGGAATACCAGCGCCCTGTCGTGAAGAGCGTCCTGACCGAGGGGCGCTGGATGAAAGCGACGACCTTCCGGGTCACCGACCGCCAGGTCGTCCACCACATCCTGACCGGGGTTGTCGAGGGCGAGGCCACCGAGGGCCGGACCGCGTCGGAGGCCGAATGGGGCGCCTCCCTGGGTGGCTACGGCCCGGGACGAGGCTCCAATCTGCAGCCCAAGGACACCGGCGTCTGGGTTCCCCCCAGCGGCGGCATCGCTTTCCAGAATCACTACACGCCCTATGGCCGCGAGACGGTCGAGAAGACCCAGATGGGCGTCTATTTCTATCCCAAGGGCCAGGAGCCGAAATACGTCCTGCGCACCTTCGGCATCTTCGATTTCACCATCGCCATTCCGGCAGGCGAAGCGTTCCACCCGGAGGTTGCCTCGGTCGAGCTGCCCAAGGACGCCATCATCTATGGCCTGACCCCGCACGCCCACCATCGCGGCGGGTCCGCCAATGTCTCGATCCGCTATCCGGACGGTCGCGAGGACATGTTGCTGGCTCTGCCGCGCTATGATTTCAACTGGCAGTACGAGTACTTCCTGAAAGATCCGCTGAAAGCCCCGGCCGGCTCGAAGATCATCACCCGCTGGACCTACGACAACTCCACCCGCAACCCGGCCAATCCCGATCCCAAGCGCCTGGTGAACTGGGGCGAGCAGTCGTCCGAGGAAATGCTGGCGACCTATTTCCACTATCGCTGGGTGGACGAAACCGTGGCCAATCAGCTGCCCGAATACGACAAGATGCTGCAGGCCAACCTGATCCTGGGCGTCATGGACGACAACATCGACGGCAAGCTGACCCCGCCCGAACTGCGCGGCCAGATGGGCGACATGCTGAAGAAGTACTTCGCCATGATCGACACCGACAAGGACGGCGGCATCGACAACAAGGAGTTTGCGGCGGCCCAGAAACTGATGCCGCGCCGCCAGCGCCCCAACAACAACCCCGCCGCCCCGCCGCCGGTGGCTACCGGAACGCCCGCCGCCGCGCAGTAACTCTGGCCACCCGCCGCCTCAATCAGGGGAAATACATCGTGTCGTCAGCTCGATTGCTGCTCTCGAACCTGCTCGTCGGCATGGCGGCTGCTCTTTGGCTGGCAGGCCCCGCCGCCGCTCAGTCCAGCGGCAAGGCGGTGTTCGAGGCGCGCTGCCAGACCTGCCATGAGCCGGCGGTGGATCGCGCACCCAGTCGCGCCGATCTGGCTCAGCGTCCCCAGGCTGACATCGTCAAGTCGATGACCAGTGGCCTGATGAAGCCCATGGCCGAGGGCCTGAGCGACGCCGACATCCAGGCCGTGGCCGGCTATATCAGCTCGGTCGGTGCCCCCAGGGCTGCGGCTGCGACCGGTGCTGAAATGCCCCAGATCGCACTCAGCACCGGCGTCGTCGGCACCTATCCGATGTGCGCCAGCCACCCGCCGATCAAGGCCACCCCCGGCGACTGGGCGACCACCGGCCTTGACGACCCCTCCACGCGGTTCCAGCGCAGCCCCGGCCTGACATCAACCGACGTGCCAAAGTTGAAGGTCAAGTGGGCCTTCTCCATGACCGGCGGCGGCCAGCCCACCGTGGTCGGCGACTGGCTGTTCGTCACCAACCGCTCCGGCACCTTCTTCGCCATGGATGCAAGGTCGGGCTGCGTGCACTGGACGGTCGAAGACCTGGTCTCGCGCACGACGCCGATGGTGGTTCGCTCGGCAATTTCCCCCAGCGGCTGGGCCACCTTCGTTGGCCAGAGCGACCGCATCGTTCGTGCCTTCGACGCCCAGACCGGCAAGGAGTTGTGGCGCAGCGCGATGCTTGATCCCCATCCCGTCGGCGTGCTGACTGGCTCGCCCATTGTGGCCGGCAACCGCCTGCTGGTGCCGATCTCCTCGATCGAGGAGGCCGCCGCCATGAGCAAGGGCTACGCCTGCTGCACGTTCCGGGGGTCCCTGGCGGCGCTGGATCTGACCACCGGCAAGCTGCTGTGGAAAACGTCCATGGTCCCCGAGCCCACTCGCCACATACGCCAGAAGGATAACGGTCTCGACGTCACCGGCCCCGCCGGCGCGGCGATCTGGAGCGCCCCGGCCGTCGATCGCAAGCGCGGCCTCGTCTACGTGGTCACCGGCGACAGCTATACCGATGTCGACACCGTCGGCGCTGACGCTGTCGTGGCGCTGGACATCAGGACCGGCAAGATCCGCTGGCGCGACCAGGTGACGGAGAAGGACAACTTCGTCATGGGCTGCGGCCGAAATTCGACCTCCGGCAACTGCCCGACGCCGCTCGGCCCTGACTTCGACCTGGGCACCACGCCGGTTCTTGTCCCGATCAAGGGCGGCAAGACAGTGCTGGTCGCTGGCCAGAAATCCGGCCTGGCCTATGGCTTCGATCCCGGCACCGGCAAGCGACTGTGGGTCTCGCAACTGGGTGTCGGCTCAGCGCTGGGCGGGATCATGTGGGGGATCGGCGCAGACGACCGTTATGCCTATATCCCGATGTCGGACCTGGGCGTGATCTTCGGCGAGGGCCGTCCCGGCGCGCCGGCCGCCAAGCCGGGCCTTTCGGCGCTCGACCCCGCCACCGGCAAGATTGTCTGGCACACGCCAGCGCCCAAGGCCCCGTGCATCTATGCCGCCGACAAGGGCAAGCCCAGCCGCTGCATGCGCGCGCAGTCTGCGGCCCCGGCGATCATCCCGGGCTTCGTGTTCCAGGGTGCCCTTGACGGCTGGTTCCGCGCTTACGACAGCGCTACCGGCAAGATCGTCTGGGAGGATTCCACCACCGCGCGCACCTACGACACCCTGAACGGTATCAAGGCCCAGCCCGGCGGCGGCATCGACGGCATGGGCCCGACCATCGCAAACGGTATGGTCTACATCATGAGCGGCAACAACGGCGCAACCCGCGTGGGCTCAAACGGCGTCAACGTCCTGCTGGCCTATTCCGTGGACGGCAAGTAGGGCGCAATTCTCCTAAACAAAATTTAGCTCGTCATCGCCCGGCTTGTCCGGGCGACCCATGATCTCCGCGTTTCGGCGTTCACGCGGTGCCGCCGCTGATCCTGCTGCGAATACGGAGTTCATGGGTGGCCCGAACAAGTCGGGCCATGACGGTCATATTTTCAATGGATTGTACCCCCCGCTACCCCAACACCACAGTGCCCTTCACCCGGACATCGCCCGCAGACCGCCCCACCAGCACATCATACGCCCCGGCCTCAATCGGCCAGGTCCCCGTCTGCGGGTCGTAGGGCGCAAACGCGCGCGGCTCCAGGTTCAAAGCTATCGTCCGGGTTTCCCCCGGCTCCAGCCAGACCTTGGCGAAGGCCTTCAGCTCCTTCGGCGGCCGCGCCAGGCGCGGCTCCAGTTGCGAGACATAGACCTGCACCACCTCGGCTCCCGCCCGCGCGCCGGTGTTGGTCACCTTGACCTCCAGCGACACCGCTGCGCCGCATCGCGCGGTCTTCGCCAGGGTCAGATCGCTGATCTCGAACGTCGTGTAGCCAAGGCCGTGACCGAACGGGAACAGAGGACGCACCGGGCTTGCGTCAAAATACCGGTACCCGATCTCCAGTCCCTCCGCATAGTCGCAGAGTAGTGGATCGGGGTTCGGCGCGTGCGCCGGGTGATCGCCAAACGCCCTTGGGAAGGTCACCGGCAGCCGTCCGCCCGGTGCCCTCGCGCCAAACAGCACGGCAGCCAGCGCGTCGGGCCCGGTCTCTCCCGATAGCCACATCTGCAACACCGCCGGGACCTCGTCGATCCACGGCAGGGCGAACGGCGACCCCGTGTTCAGCACCACCACCGTGTTCGGATTGACCGCCAGTACGGCGCGCACCAGTTCGTCCTGCGCACCGGGCAGGTCCATGTCCGCGCGGTCGTACCCTTCGGCCTCGGTCACCACCGCCGACCCCAGCACCAGGATCACCGCGTCTGCCGCCGCCGCCGCCTGAACCGCCCGCGACATCGGCTCTGCCGGCGGCCTGACCCCCAGCGCCAGATAGTCGTTGTCGGCGTTGGCCGGAATGTAATCGAGCTCGATCCGATAACCGCGACCGGCCTCCAGGGCCACGCTGGCCAACCGCCGAGGCACCAGATTGCCCATCACGTCAAAGCGGTCCGGTGTGGCCTGATCGTCCGGCGATACCAGCACCCCGCCGTCCAGCCTCAAGGTGGCTTGGCCCGTGGCCCGTAACCCGAACTCATACGATCCGGAGACTTCCGGCCAGTACCATCCGCGCCAGCGGAACGCGCGGTAGGCGACCCACCGCGCCGAGGCCATCGCCGAACTGACCCAGCGCATCATGTGGCGTTCCAGACTGGTGCGGCTGGGCTCGCCTGTCAGGTCCGGGCTTTCGAAATAGGTCGCCGTCAGGCCCTGCGCCGATCGATCCTCATCAGGGCTGAACTGTCGGCGATCGGCGGCGGGCGGGAAGGGGTCGTTGTCCACGCCGGAGCCCTCGAGCAGCGTGACGCCTGGCCCCAGGTGCTCGCGCAGACCCTCAGCCATGGTCCGCACGCTGTCCGTCGTCACCTGCGAGCTTCCCCCGCCCTGCAACAACACCCTGGCCGCATTCGGCCCGATCAGCGCCACGGTCTTCAGGTCGCGAGAA
>JANORH010000210.1:0-3881 GCA_031415215.1 Alphaproteobacteria bacterium
GCCGAACACCACGCCAGCGTTGTTGTAGAGAACGTCGTAGCCGCCGTCGCTCGCAAACCCTTGGAGCCACGCCTGCAACGCCGCCACATCCGCCATGTCCACTCGCCAGGCCCTGGCTTGAACCTGCAACCCCAGCCCTTCGATGAGCCGGACCGTCTCGGCCATCCCCGCCTCGTCGATATCGGCGATGTGGATTCGGGCCGCACGTCGGGCCGCAAACTTCAGGGCCGTCGCCCGGCCTATACCCGCCGCAGCCCCGGTGATCAGGATCGTCTTGCCTTCGATATTCATGTCGCGGGTCCGCTTCCAACGCGAGGGCGCGACCGTTGATGGTCGCGCCAGGTTCTGGAAACAACCTAGGCCGCCGGGTCTCCAACGCAAGGCAAACCGTAAACTTGATTGACACCCTTGGGCCGCAGCCTAGGTTGCCATCAAGGCGGGAAACGACGCCACCCAAGGAGTGAAATGGACCAGGCTGCGCCCGCCAATCTCGCGACGTCCGCGATCGCTCCGCCCAGTCCCGGACGGACGTTGGCGTTGCTGGTGCTGACGGCGGTCGGCACTGTGAATTTTGTGGATCGCCAGATTTTGTCGGTTCTGGCGGAACCCATCCGCACCGAACTCCACCTGAGCGACACCCAGTTGGGTCTGCTGACCGGGTTGAGCTTTGCGCTGTTCTACGCTCTGGTCGGCATACCGGCGGCGATGCTGGCGGACCGCACCCACCGTGTTCGGTTGGTCGCCGGCGCTTGTCTGGTCTGGAGCCTGTTCACCGGCGCCTGCGGTTTTGCAACCGGCTTCTGGCATCTCGCGCTAGCCAGGTTCGGCGTCGGTGTGGGCGAGGCCGGGGGGACAGCGCCGTCGCTCTCGATCCTCGCCGACTACTACCCTCCCGCCCAACGTCCGGCGGTAATTGGAGTCTTTACGGTCAATGGACCTCTGGGTGTCTTCGTCGGCACCAGCCTGGGCGGCTGGGTCGCCGGGGAATATGGATGGCGCGTGGCCTTCTTCGGGGTCGCCGTAATCGGGGGACTTGCTGCGGTGATCCTGGCGCTGGTGGTGCGCGAACCGAGGCGCGGCGGACTGGACCCGGCCCCACCCCTCACTTCGCCGCCGAAGGTCAGCCTCGGGGCCACGGTGCGGCTGTTTCTGGACCGCCCGACCCTTTGGCTGCTGCTGCTCGCGAGCGGACTCGCAGCGTTCGTGAGCAATGGAATGCTGAGCTGGATTCCCGCATATCTGATGCGCGTTCAGGGGATGCCACTGGGCGAGGTGGCTCGTTGGTTCGGGCCGGCGGCCGGGATTTGTATGGGGCTAGGCATCTGGGGCGGCGGTGCCCTGGTGAACTGGGCCGGTCGACACAGCCTGAAGGCCTATGCCTTTGTGCCCGGCGCAGCGATGCTGATCTGCGCGCCGACCCTGGCGCTGGCTGTTATGGCCTCTTCCTGGCAGGTGTCGCTGGCGATGATGATCGTGCCAATGATCTGTTGCACCAGTTTTGTCGCCCCGGCTCTGGCGTTGGTGCAGAACATGTCGCCGGTTGCAGCTCGCGCAACGGCCACGGCCCTGTTGCTGCTTTCGTTCAACATCGTTGGCCTGGGCGGCGGACCGCTGGCTGTCGGCATGCTCAGCGACACCCTGGCCGGTGCCCAGGTCGCCGACCCGTTGCGGATCGCGCTAATGAGCCTGGGCCCGGTCTCCCTGCTGTCCGCCCTGATCTATTTTGCGGTCTCCCGGGTGGTGACCCGCGACACCCGCTCGGTCCTGCAGGAAAGCATGCCATGAAGGATCTGAAGGACAAGACGGCCTTCGTCACCGGCGGCGGCAGTGGTATCGGGCTGGCCACCGCCAAGGCTCTGGCGACCCGTGGCGCGCGCTTGATCCTGGCCGACATTGATGGTGCCCGCGTGAAAACGGCCGCCGCCGACCTGCGGGCCGTCGGCGTCGACGCCATGGCATTGACACTCAACGTCGCCGATGAGGCGGATTGGGCTCGCGCCGGCGAGCTGGCAGCCCGGTTCGGCGAGGTGCAGGTCCTTTGCAGCAACGCCGGCGTAGGCGGCGGCTCCGGGACGTTCGAGACCTATGACACCGAGGTCTGGCGTTGGGCCTATGCGGTCAACGCCCACGCCCACCTCTATGCCTGCCGCACCTTTCTGGGCGCGATGAAGGCCATGGACGAGCCCTGTCATCTGACCCTGACCGCCTCGATGGTGGGAATCGTGCCGCCGCCGATCTCGGTGGCCTATATCTCGTCAAAGTTCGCCACGCTGGGCATTGCCATGGGCCTGCGCAACGAACTTGCGGACACCTGCGTCGGCCTATCGGTCCTGTGTCCTGGCATGTCGGCGACGCGGATCGTCGAGACCACCGCGACCCTGCGCCCCGGGGCCTCTGAACAGGCCGCCGCCGCCCGGACGGCCCAGAGCATGGGATCAGTGCTGGCGTCGGGTATGTCGCCCGACAAGATCGGTGAGCGCGTGGTCAAGGCCATCGAGGCCGGTGAGTTCTACATCTTCACCCATCCCGAATGGAAACGGCTGGCCGAGCCCCAGATCGCCGAGATGATGGCCGCGTTCGGAGAGTCCGCCGACCCGGACTATCCCGGCGACGACATTGACGGCCTGGTGGCCGCCAACGGCGCCCGGCGCATGAACGTTTCGGTGAGCCACTCATGATCGACCTGCACTTCGTCGCGACACCCAACGGCCACAAGCTGTCCATCATGCTGCTGGAGACAGGGCTTCCGCACCGGATCATCCGCTACAACATGCTGGCTGGCGATCACCGGGCACCCGAATTCCTGGCCATCAGCCCCAACGGTCGCGCACCGGCTATTGTCGACCACGATCCGATCGGCGGCGGCGTGCCATATCCGATGTTCGAGACCGGAGCGATCCTGATCTACCTCGCCGAAAAGTCGGGCCAGTTCCTGCCCGTCGAACCCCGCGCCCGGTACCGCGCACACCAGTGGCTTATGTGGCAGATGTCCGGGCTGGGGCCGATGCACGGGCAGGCCCACCATTTCGTCCGCTATGCCCCGGACCCGCCGCCTTATGCCGTCAGTCGCTATATGACCGAGGCCAGGCGCCTGCTCGGTGTGATGGACACCCGCCTGACCGAGGTGCTCTATCTAGCCGGTGACGACTATTCGATCGCAGACATCGCCTGCTGGTCCTGGGTGCGGGCGGCTCGGGCCATCGACATCGATCTGGCAGACTATCCGGCCCTCAACGCCTGGTTTGCCGTGGTCGGTGCGCGCCCGGCGGTGCTGGAGGGCGCCTATGTCCCGCCTGACAACCACCAGCTACAGAGCGGCTCGCGCAAGATGGCGGTGACGCCCGAGCAGTGGGCCATGCTGTTCCCTCACGACATGCAAGGCCGGCCGCACGTCGCGCCCGGCCTCTGACAGAAGGATTCCACCATGTCCGATGACGCCGCCATGCGCGCGCTGGCCAAACGCTTCTTCGACTGCGTCGAGCAGGGCGATATCGACGGCCTCGTCGCCTGCTACGCGCCCGATGCGAAAATCTGGCACAACACCGACCGCCAGGAGCAGGGGCCGGAAGACAACCGCAAAACCCTGGCCGGAATGGTCACCCGCATTCTGGACCGGGACTACGCCGACCGTAGGCTCGAGGTCTTCGCAGGCGGTTTCGTCCAGCAGCATGTCCTCAAGGGCACCCGCAAGCACGACAATGTCCGTGTCGAATTGCCCGCTTGTATCGTCTGTGCGGTCGAGGATGGCAGGATCACTCGCCTCGATGAGTATTTCGACTCCGCCGCCGTCGCCGAGTTTCGCAAGTTCGCCTGACCCTCAAGCTCTGGATATACCATGCCCGTACTTCGCCAGGTTCCCCGCTCCGAGGTCACCAACGAGG
>JANORH010000211.1:0-6479 GCA_031415215.1 Alphaproteobacteria bacterium
GGACAAGGTCCACGCCGTCGACCGAGATGGCGATGCGGTCGCCGTCCTGGGTGATCTCGAACCGGTTCCACTTTCCGACCTCGAAGGTGACGTCGGTGCTGGTGGCCAGGAAGCGCTGACCTCCGGGATAGTCCGGGTCTCGCTTGCCTAACTCCCAGCCGTTGGGCTTCATGGCGAAGTAATAGAAGTGATCGTTGTCGGCGTAGTTCCAGACCAGCCAGGCGGTCTCCCAGGGGTTGGCCGTCCCGACGCGAAGTTGTTCAAGCGTGCAGACGGAGCCTTCGAACCGGACGCTGCCCTGGAAGGTTTCCTGGGAGACGATCAGGGCTGAGTGGGTTTCGTCAGAGCGGGTGGCGGCTGCAGGAGCGAGGGTCAGTATTTGACTGGTTTTATACAAGTACTGCATGTAACCGCGTGTCCAACAAAGGCTGGATCGTGGGCCATCACGCTTGATATCTAGTTGAAATTATTGATGAATAAACTTCATACAGATAGAGTTTCGCATTTGTAAACGCTGTCTAATATGCAAAACTGAGGTTGCCAAACAAGCCTTCGGCGCGGCGGTCGCCGCCGAGCCGGACGCGATACTGCAGCGCGACGTCGATGTAGGATTGTGGTGCGCGGTAACGATCCTCCCGGGTCCACAGGCGAAGCCAGATGCCGGGCCCTGCACTCAAGGCGGCCTCGCGCGCCAGGCTGCTGTCGTAGGATAGTGTTGCGCCGACAAAGGGGGCCAGGATCAGATTGCCGCCGCCGGGTTGATAGCTGCGTCCGATCCGGCCATCGACCACGGCAAAGGTCGCGTCTGCGTCGACCAGATGCGCCACATCCACGTAGACCTGATGCATCCGGGTGGCTGCGCTGCCGGGGTGGAGATCGAGGCCGGAGGTCGTTGACCAGGCGGCGCGCACCATCCAGTCGTCCAGAGCACGATCACCGATGCTGACCAGCCGACTGCCCTCGAAGATCAGGTTCTGGCTGGCGAACGGTTTGACCCTGGCCCCGATCCAGCCCTGCACGGTCTCTGAGCCGGTGGGGTCGCCACGGCGTGAGTCCAGGGTCTCGAAGGCCCGGACGAATACCTCGACCGGTCGGCCATTGTTGTACCCGAGGGGTCGGAAATAGGCTTCTGCGCCGGCCTGCAGGTTGCCGGACCCGGCACCAGGCACGCGCCCGGTTTGCGACCCGGTGTCGTCGTAGAACAGCGAGGCCGTGGCCCCGGCACGGCGGCTGAGGTCGGCAAGTCCCCGGCGCACCTGGTAGCGGCGTGACGGGTCGCCGGTGACCTCACCGTCGAGCGCAAGTTTCAGGTAGCGCACCGTCGCATCGCGGTCTTTCACCCGCTGGGCACTGTAGGCAGCGTCGAGCGCCAGATCCCCCGCCAGCGGCTGTAAGGTGTCGGCGCGGGCGAAGAACCCCTGCGCCAGCCGATCATCCGAAAACTTGACCGAGATGTAGGCGAGGTTGATCGCGTCGTCGCGACTGAGGCCCTGCTCGGTCGCCAGCTTCTGTACGGTCGCTAGGGTTTCGCCACCCTGCGACAGGCTCGATAGCGCAAAGACGCGACCCCGCAGCATGTCGATGCGCGCCTGGGGGGTCGGGGCGTCCCCGGCGGCGGCGGCATAGGCGGTCGCCGCCTCGACGGGCCGTTTTGCAGCGTCCAGGGCATAGGCGAGGCGCGACTGGACCGGGTAGCTCATATCGGTCGCCAACGGCACCAGCGCCGCAACGCGACCCGAATTATCGCCCGTCTGGCTCAGCGCGTCGGAGAGCGCCAGGCGTACACCCCGCGCCTGGGCGTCGGAGAGCCCTCCAGCAGTCAGGGCGGCCTGGAAAGCACGCGCCGCAGTTGAGGGATCGCCGGCCGTGTAGCCGGCGTTGGCCAGGTTCAGGCCCGGCGTCTGGGCGTGGGTGGGCGTGTTGCTGGCCGCTGCGATCAAGGTCAGGGTTGCCAGGGCAATCAATGGCTTCATGGCATGTCCCTAGCGAGCCGGTCCTGTTCCGTCACCGCAGCCGCAATCGCCTCGGCGCTGACCACACCGAGACGGACCAGATGTTCGCCGATTCGACCGTCGCGGTCCGGACGATAACTGTCGAGGGCGGCTTCCACGGCCTCAGCGCTGACCTGGCCGTGTCGCACCAGGATGTCGCCCAGCAGCGGTGGTGCGCCCTCCCGGGGCACGTAGGCGGCACCGCGCAGGGTACGGAGGGCTGCTGTGACCTCACTTTCGCGCGCAATGCGCTCAAACGGCCAGAAGCCAGTCTCGGATTTTACGGCTTCCCTCTGGGCGGTGCTCAGAGGTCGCGCCACGGCCAGTATGGGTCCGCCGTCAGGCCCAATGCCGATCGGGGCAGCCCGTAGGCGGATCCACAGAGACTCGAAGCCGGCACCTCTGAATTCGGCCATGGTCTCGGCTGTCACCGTCGCGCGGGGCAGTTCGGACTGGGTGGAAATCGCCTCAGCCAGCGTCTCGTCGTCGAGCCAGCCGGTGGCCATCATGATCTTTCCCAGAGACTGCTTTGTGCGCCCCTGTTCGCCCAGTGCCGTCTCAAGCTGGACGGGTGTGATCGCCTCCCAGGTTGACAGGATATCGCCCAGGCGACGGCGTTCGTGATCCAGAACCGCCGCGCTCGGGAACTGGTGGGTGGTCTTGTCCCAGGCGATGGGTTTGCGAGTGATCAGATAGCCGGCGTAGATGCGAACCGCGCGAAGCGTCGCCGCAAAGCTGACCAGGGTGCCGGCTACCATGCGCGGTGCGGAAACCAGGGCTTGGCGCCATCCATAGATGCGGTTCACGAAGAACATGCGTTGCGCGATGCGCAGTATCAGCGCCACGGTATTGAAGCCAAATACCCAGACGACCAGGGGCTGCCAGGCTAGCGGGAACGTCAGCTGGCCCCACCCGAACATGGCCGCAGCCCCCATGTAGTTCAACAGCAGTAAGTAGGCCGCCACCACCAGCGGGGCGGACAACAGCGCTTTGCGGTCGCGCGCCAGGAAATAGTTGGTCCTGAAAGACTTTGTCCAACCGAGTTGCGCCCAGCCCTGCAGGGCGATGCCGATCATCCATCGGGCCTTCTGTCGCCGCGCCGTGTGGAAGGTGTTGGGAAAATATTCGCGCACGCACAGCGGCATCCGCACGGTGACATAGCCCTCGGCGTCGGCATCCTTGCCCTGTCCCCGGACCCGGTAGTCAACGTCATAGCGTGCGATGATGGCGCGCAGACCCTTGGCGGCCAGCCGTTCGCCGACGTCATAGTCTTCGGTCAGTGTCTTTGTATTGAAGGGCTGACCCTTGCCGTTGCGAAGTTCGACGATCGCCTTGTGCGAAAAACAGGTTCCGACGCCAGCGGATGGCACGGCACCGGCGAAGGATTCGCGGACCACCAGATCCTTGGCGTGCCATTCGGCAAATTCGTCCATGTAGGTGCCGGCGATCAGCTCGCTCAAGCCCCGCTCCAGGGCGACCACCGGCAGCTGGATCATGTCCTTTCGCGGCAGCAGATAGTTGAAGAATTTGAGCTCCAGCGGATGCAGCACGTCCTCGCAGTCATGCATGACGACGCCGGCATAGTCCTGCCCGGTGTCCAGCTCTTCCTGACGGATCGCCGCCAGGATGTGGTTCAGGCAATCGGCTTTGGAGGTCGGTCCAGAGTGGGGTGTCTGAACGCGGACCACGCGCTTGTGTCGCCGCCTGGCACGTTCGACCTCTGCGATCGTGGCCGCGTCGTTGGGATAGGTGCCGACGAATATCCTGTAGTTCTCGTAGTCGAGCACCTGCACTGTGTTCTCGATCATCGCTCCGATCACCGCGTCTTCCTGCCAGGCCGGGATCATGATCGCGATCGGCTGTTGGTCGCGCTCATGCAGGGCGCTTTCAGGTAGAGGCTTGTACCTGGGACGGATCACCAGCCCCCGATAGATCGCACGCGTCCAGTACCAGGCGTCCACCAGCAGGTCGTCGATGGAAAACAGGCTGATCAGGAGGCCCACAACGAGCATCGAAATCTGTAGCGTCAGGACATATGCGTCGGTCATCGACTGGCTCGGGATCCTGCCTGGCCGCCAGAGTACGTCAGGCGCGTTGCCGCGTCGCCACCACAGCGTCCGCACCCGCCACGAGGCGGGGCCCGCTGGTCGGCTGCCACGCATCAACCGACTGGCCAGCGAGCACGCGGACGATGCGGGCCGCCGCAGCGCCATCGCCGAACAGCTGCCGTGCGGCAGCCTGGCGCGCGTATACTTTCGGGTCGTCCAGCAACTGCGAGACGGCGCTGAAGATCAGGTCAGGATCCACGCCCACCAGCCGCGCTGAACCGGCAGCGGCGGCTTCCTGACGTTCGGTGACGTCGCGCGTCACGATGACGGGTTTTCCCAACGCAGGGGCTTCCTCCTGGACGCCGCCGGAATCGGTGAGGATCACATCGGCGCGTTGCATCAGTCGAATGAAAGCCAGGTAGTCCTGCGGCGGGGCCAGATGGATATTGGCATGGCTTCCCAACGCCCGGCGCACCGGCCCTTGCACATTGGGATTTGGGTGCAGGACGTAAACGATTTCCAGATCTTTGCGGGCACTCAGACGCAGCAGCGCCTGACAGACTCCGCGAACCCCTTTGCCCATGTTCTCGCGCCGATGGCCGGTGACCAAAAGTAGCCTTCGGGCGGGATCGAACACCGGCAGGCCGGCGTCAACACTGTCGCGCAGGGCGTTGTCGTCCGTGAGTTTCCGGGCGCAGGCCTGCAGGGCGTCAATCACGGTATTGCCGGTCACCACGATGCGGCCCGGTACCGATTCCAACAACAAGTTCTCGCGGGCGTGGAGCGTCGGCGCAAACAGCAGGTCGCTGAACGCATCCACAACGCGGCGGTTCATTTCCTCTGGCCAGGGGCTCTGCAGATTATGTGTGCGAAGGCCAGCTTCCACATGGGCCACGCGTATCCTGCGGCCGAACGCGGCCATGGCGCCGCCCATGGCGCTGGTGGTGTCGCCCTGAACCACGACCCAGTCTGGCGCAACCGTGCCCAGCACCGCATCAACGCCCGCCACAACACTGGCAACCAGCGCGTTGAGATTCTGATCGGGCCGCATCAGGCCAAGGTCAAAATCAGCCTTGATGCCGAAGAGGGTGAGGACGGGCTCGACCAGGTCGCGGTGTTGTCCGGTGACACAGACGATGGATTGGATGTCCGGTCGCGCGGCGAACGCCAGGATCACCGGCGCCAGCTTGATCGCTTCCGGTCGCGTCCCGATCACAGTGAGTATTTTCAACGAACTTGCCTTTGCTGTGACACCTGACTTAACGCTCTTTAAGCCGAACGGTTTGCGTGCCCCCCATCGCGCCGTTGAACCTCTGACCCTGACTATGGCAATATTTGGTCAGTTAGTTATGAACGCACAGGCAGGTTTTGCACCTGCCGTTGACGAACTCGCCACCATCGAACTGCTGTAGCGATGGCCTTGTCGTCGACGTGCGGGACACTCCAGCGGTGGTGGGCATAATAGAGGCGAGTCATCTCATGCTGTAGTCGCCAAGGGCGTTTGGGCGTCTGTTATTACAATGGTTTACGATCTGCGCTTGTCTTGATCGATGTCCAAGGTGGTGGTGGTTTTGAGCTTCAGTGTGATTTCCGACCCGGCCGCAACGGTGAGCGTATGCGACCTGCCGCAAGCAAGTGTCCTGGATCGCCGTTGGGTCGATATGGCAGATTTCCGGGATTCCTATCGCGTGACACTTCGCGATCCCCGAGCCGATGTCGTTGACCTGTTTGACGCCATATTCGCCCACCATCCAATGTGGATGAAGTTGCTTTTGATCGCACGCAACCGGCTCATGTGGCGCCTGGGGTTCGCCGCACCGACGACCGCCCAGATTCTCCAGCCGAACTGTCAGGGCCACTACGTCGTTGGCGACACGATCGGTGTCTGGCCGATCTTCGCCTTGACGCCAACAGAACTGGTGGCAGGTCGCGACAACGGCCACCTGGATTTCCGGCTTTCCGTGCTGAAGTCTCAGGATGTCGCCGGAGCCAGCGTGGTCATCTCCACGATCTGCAATGCTCACAACCGGTTCGGGAGAGTCTATCTTGGAGTCATTGTTCCGTTTCACAAATGGGGCGTGAAACACCTGATGCGGCAGGCAGTGCGAGCCGGCAGGATGTGAACTCCGGACCCCGCCCTACGCCGCCATCAACCACCTCAGGATGTCGGCGTTAAGCTCGCGTGGCCAGGTGTGGCTGAGGTCGTCGATCTCGCGATAGACCACCTGTGCGCCGGCGTCTGATAAGGCGTCGTGCGCCTCGCGGGCCATAGTCACCGGGAACATCCAGTCCAGGGCACCGTGGGTGATGTGGATCGGCAGGCCCGCGATGCGGTCGGGATCGGCGAACCCCGTCAGCATCGGATGAAACGCCGCCGCGGTCGGGGCCAGGTGGGTGAAGGGGGAGGTGGCCTCCAATCCGCTGACATAGGCAAACGTGC
>JANORH010000212.1:0-9010 GCA_031415215.1 Alphaproteobacteria bacterium
GGCCAAACGATTGAACAGCGTGGACTTGCCGACATTCGGCCGCCCGACGATCGCGATCTTGAGCGCCATGGTGGCCTTCTACATGCCTGATCAGCGGATAGCGATCAGATCGGCTTCCTGTGTCACCACATAAACCGTATCACCCATGGCGATAGGCGACGTGATGGACGCCCCGTTGAGGTTGATCCGCTTGATCTCCTCGCCGGTTTTCGCATTCAGCACCACCATGTCGCCGGTCTGGCCCACGATCAGCAGGCGATCGTTGGCCAGCAATGGACCCGACCAGATCGGCCGATTCTGCCTTTGACCGCCGATGCCGAAGATGCCGCCCTTCTTCTTGGCCTTGAAGCCCTCGTTCAGGGATTTCATCCAGAATATCTGGCCGTTCTCACGCGACGCGCAGATGACGTCGCCGGTCTTGGAGACAACATAGACCACATCGCCCGCAGGCAAAGGCTGGGTCACGCCCACAACGGGCAGATTCCAGCGCGCCTGACCGGTGCGCAGGTCTGTCGCCGCAAAGACGCCGGAGTGGCTGACCGCGAAGACGTCACCCTGATAGATCGATGGGCGCCCAGGAATGTCCCGGATCTCGGACAGGGCACTCGTCCGGCTGGCGCGTGACAGCGCCTCATTCCACAGGTCGTTGCCGTTGGCGGTCCGCAAAGCAACCAGTTCGCCCGAGCCAAACGCCGCAACGACAGTATCGCCCGAAATCGCTGGACTGGACGCCGACAGGATGCGCGCCGATTCTGACAGCGCTTGATAGGTCCATCCGGGCCCACCCGTGGCCATGTCAAAGGTCAGCAGGGTGTTGTCGATCGCCACAGCAAACACGCGACCGCCGGACAGGGTGGGTGCGCCATGGATGGCCTCGCTGGTTTTCGCCCGCCAGCCGACAATCCCGGTGTTGGCGTCCATCTGGAGGACTTCGCGATAACCCGAGGAAACGTAGAGCTTTCCGTTCGCAAACGCGACGCCGCCGCCAAAGCCCAGACGATCACGCTTGTTGTCACCTGGGTCGGTCGGCGTGCGCCACAGTTGGGCGCCCGTGCTGGCGTCCATGGCTGCGACGCGCCCCTCTGCGTCCATGACAAACACCTTGCCATCGGCAGCAACCGGCGGAGCCGTGACGTAGCCACCGCGCTTGGCACCCTGACCAAAGCTCTTGCGCCAGGCAATCGAGAGGTTCGGGGCCGCATCGACGTTGCCAATGGCTTGTTCGGCTGTTCCACCAGGAAGCGGCCACGCTGCAATTTTCTCGGCAGGCGGCAGGGCAAAATCAACGCCCTTCAGCGCTGCAGCCGGTTCAAGGATCTGATCGGCCGGAATGATTGATATCCGCTGGCCTTCGCCTGCCAACTCGGCGGGCCCTTCATCCTTTTTGGCGAAGGGATTGAGTTTGCCGACCGTCGAACAGCCGGTGGTCACCAGCGACGCGACCAGCAGCGCGGCAAGGATCGAACTGCGCGGCATCATTGCGGCGTGGTCTGCGGCGGACCAGCCTGGGGTGGGCCGCTCGGAAGCGCACCGGGGTCCATCATGACCTGCGGCGGCAGGATCGCAGCTCCCTTGACCACAGCCGGCACCGACTTGGCCGCACCGGAGTCGATCAGGCCGATCGCTGCCTGAGCACGGGCCTGCGCGCCCTGCGGCGCGTCCAGCAGTTGGGACAGCACAACAAAGTCGCCGCGGGCGCCAGCCATGTCACCCGCGTTCAGCTTGGCGAAGGCAAGCGCTTCACGCGCCTGCACTCGATAGGGGTGACCTTCTTCCATCAACGGCTTCAAGCGCCCCTCCATTTCTTTCAAGGGCGCGGTGTCCAGCAGCGCGAAGGCGGATTTTAGGCGGGCGGCATCGCCAATCAAAACGTCTGGCGCAGCCTTGGCAGCCTCATCAAACAACCGAACGGCGTCCTGAGGCTTTTTGTCCTCGAGCGCCAGGGCTGCCAGATGCATCAGCGACAGCGATTTATAGGCCCCGCCGTTTGACTGGGAGACTGCGGTCCACAGCGTCTTGGCGCGCGCCCGGTCGTTGCCCGTAAAGGCTGTTATGGCCTCGGCATACTGGTCCGACGCCTTGCTGGTCTGGCTGTCGCGGTAGGAGCTGTAGCCCCAGTATCCAAGGGTTGCGAGCAACGCAGCCGCGGCCGCGCCGAGCAGCCATGGCATCACCTTGCGGGCGAAACCCCTGTATCGGTCGGAGCGAAGCTGCTCTTCGACCTCTTCAAATAGATCCGTCACGTATGGGAGCTCCGGGGGCGACTGTCGCTGAACGAGTGGCGGAACCTATAGTGGGCAGGCTTGCGCCTCAAGCCTGCCTTGTCTTGGCGAAGTATATCTCTGCCGGACCGGGAAAACGGCCGGTGCGTACATCGTTTGCATAGAGGCCGACAGCCCGGTCAATGTCGCCATTCAGATCTGCATAGCGACGCACAAACTTGGGCGTCCAATCGAAAAGGCCCAGCATATCCTCTGTCACCAGGATCTGGCCGTCACAGCCCGCCGACGCACCGATCCCGATGGTCGGAACCTTCGCGGCGTTGGTGATGTCGCGCGCCAACGCCTCAGCCACTCCCTCGATCACGATGGCAAAGGCACCGGCCGCCTCCGTCGCGCGGGCGTCCTCCAGAATTCGGCTTCGTTCCGCTTCACATCGACCTTTGGCCTTGAATCCACCATCCATCATCACGGCCTGGGGACGCAGCCCGACATGGCCCATCACAGGAATTCCTCTTGTGACCAGATAATCGATGTTTCCGGCTATTGCAGCAGCGGCCTCGACTTTCACCGCGCCGGCTCCGGTCTCCTTCATCACGCGCGCAGCATTGGCATAGGCGACTTCCGGTGCGCCTTCGTACGATCCGAAGGGCATATCCACGACCACCAACGCGCGGCGGGACCCCCGCATCACGGCCTGACCGTGAAGGATCATCATCTCCAGGGTGACACCAATCGTGTTGGGCAGGCCGTGAACCACCATGCCCAGACTGTCACCTACCAGCAGGACATCACAGTGAGTATCCAGCAATCCGGCCATCGGCGCGGTATAGGCAGTCAGACACACGAGCGGTTCGCTGCCCTTCCGCGCAAGGATATCCGGCACCGTCAGGCGTCGGGCTGATGTCTCTCGATAAGTTGACAGGCTAGATCTCCTCGATCACCCGTGACACCGCAAAGCCCATGGCCACCACCGCAAGGCCTACGGCGATCCATATGCCGTATCCGCCTGACACCGCCGACAGCACATCCGTCGATGGGGTCACTCGCGACAGGCCCTGGCCCAGCGCCCGGGCCGACTGTTCAGCACTTTCGACACGCTGGAAAAGGTTGGACATGACAAGTTGACTTGCGCCCACAATTCCGCCGGCGAGGCCGGCTGCACCGATCAGCCAGCGCCTTGCAGTCCATCCCCGGTCCAGACGACGTTCAATCCGATCCGCAAACGCCTGGGCATCTGGATAATCGCGAACCTCGGCAAAGAGGCGTTCAAGCCGTCGCTCAAATTCGATTTCAGCCATTGCCCCGCCTCCCCTCAAGAACCGCACCGCCGCCCGGCGCCAGTCGCGCTCTGAGCTTTTCCAGACCACGTTTGACATGTGATTTGACCGTTCCAAGCGGCAAATTCAAGGCATCCGCCGCTTCGCCATGAGACATGCCTGCGCCGTAGCAAAGGGTGACACACACTCGCTCTGCGGCTGACAGCACCTTCAGTCCTTCATCCAGATCGATTCGGGCCTCCGCATCGGAGGATGCCACCTCAGCCTCGTTGCCGCCGTTCTCTTGCACGAACGCCGCCATACGCTTCTCGCGTTGAAGACGGCGAAGATATTGGCGCGCTGCGATCCGCTTCACCCAACCGGCAAACGTGCCCTCGCCCCGAAACTCGGCGATACGCTCGAACGCCGCCAGAAATGCGTCCTGGGCAACATCGTCAGCCTCTGTTGGTTGAGCTCCCATTCTGCGAAGCAGATGGCGAACCCCTGAGCCATGACGACGCACCAGCTCTCCAAAGGCGCGTCGCTCACCACCTGCCGCAAAGCTGCATAGCTCTACATCGTGCAGGCTGGCGAAACTCGATTGCATGACGCCCGACATGGGCCGTTTCCCCCGTTGGGCGCGATCAGGACCTGGTCCGGTTCAGCAGACCAAGCGTCACAAACGCCAGACCGATGAAGATCGGAAAGCAGGCGACGCCCAGCATATGGAACAGCACATCAGGCTCTTCAAAACTCATCACCGCGCCCAGCGCTGCAAGTCCAACACCGACGCCCAGCCAGATGATGCCGGTGCGAAGGTCACGCTGCGGCGAGGGCGGCAGGCCAGGCGAACGCACATTGCTGGACATCGCATCGATGACCTCGGTCGGCAGCGGCTGCCCCTTTTCAATGGCGACCCGAAGGGTATCGGCCATTTTCTGTCGTTCCAGACTTTTGAAATAGCGCGGCACGATAAACAGCGATGCGATGGATCCAAAGATGATCGCAACGATAAGGATGGCTTCCATTTGTGGGTGTCCTCTCCAGATTCTGGCCGGCGGTTTTCGCCGTCTCTGTGGGTAAGAGACCTGGGCCTACATCAGCGGATGCAGTTTCATGGATGAAACCTTGGTCATGTTTCAAACAGGAAGCGGCTGTTACGCTGGCTGAAATAGTTCGACGAGATTGCCTGCTGGGTCCTCGCACAGGATCTGGCGGCCGCCCGGACCCGCCACCACGTCATTGCGAAACGCTACGCCCTGCTCGCGCAGACGGCATACGACGGCGTCCAGGTCATTCATCGTCAGGACGATCCTGCTCCATCCACCAGGAACCGGCTGCGCACCGTCAGGCATTGGGCGAGAGGCCGAAGCCTGAGGCCCCGCGACCCACAACCGCAGTCCATCGCGTTCCAGGATCGCCATCGCCGGCCCGAATTGCTGCACGAGCGTGAAACTCAGGGCGTCTGTGTAGAACTTCACCGCAGCATTCACATCATCAACGATGTATCGAACCTGGGCCATGCATGAGCCTCCGTGTTCAGTCGATTAGGGAGGCATAGACCTCCGGTTTGAAGCCTACGATCAAACGCCCGTCGATTTCCAACACTGGTCGCTTGATCATAGAGGGCTGGGCCAGCATCAGGTCCACAGCCCTGGTAGCGTCAATGCCTAGTTTCTCCGACTCGGGGAGCTTCCTGAACGTCGTGCCGGCCCGATTGAGCAGCACCTCCCAACCGACTTTCCCTACCCATGCTTCCAGTGTGATGCGGTCGATCCCCAGCTTCTTGTAGTCGTGAAATTCATAGGCCGTCCCGTTCTGATCGAGCCAGGTCCAGGCCTTCTTCATTGTGTCGCAGTTGCGAATGCCGTGCAGCGTCGTTGCCATTGTGTCTCCAGCGAAAAGAGCTGTGCTGGAAGGCTTCGCAATACGCGAACCATCCAAAGCTGCAGGATGTCGACCGCATCACTATGTGGCGCCGACGACGCAGCTGAAACGCGGTTTGTCAGACTTGCGGAATAATTGTAGCGCGGTTGACACAAAGCAGATCAACTCCCTCTCGAGGTCGCCGATTTAGATGCGGACCCGGGGAGGTAATTCAAATGAAAAGCAAATTTTTCTGCGGTGTGTCGGCCATGGCCATCGCTTTGGCTGGCGTAACCATGACGGGCGCGGCCGCCCAGACCGCAACCGAGGCCGAAGTCGCCGAAGTGGTTGTCACCGGCTCGTTCATCCGTGGCACGCCTGAGGATGCGGCCCTGCCGGTCGATGTGATCAGCGCCGAAGACATTTCGAAACAGGGTTCGCCGTCAACGCTGGAGTTGATCAAGACCCTCTCGGTTTCCAGCGGCGTACTGGGCGACACCAACCAGTTTGACACTCGAGCCCAGGGCTCCGAGGGGTCAGGCTCCATCAACCTTCGCGGCTTGGGCGCGGCGCGCACCCTCGTGCTGCTGAACGGCCGCCGGATGGCGACCAATCCGTTCGTCGCGGGTGTCGTTGACACAAACATTCTGCCTCAGGCTGCCATCGGTCGCGTGGAAATCCTGAAAGACGGTGCCGCCGCCACCTATGGCTCGGACGCGATCGGCGGCGTCGTCAACTTCATCACACGCTCCAAGTTCGACGGGTTCGAAGTTGGCGGCAGCTACACTCTGGTCGACGGCTCCAAGGGCAACTACGACGGCACACTCCTTTGGGGTAAAACCTTCGACAACGGCAATGTCTTGCTCAGCGCCGGGTGGCAACACCGCTCGGAACTCAAGGCGCTTGACCGCAAGTGGGCATTGCGTCCGTTCTCGGGCAGCGCCGAGGGCGGCTACTCTGGCGGCACCTCAACGACCTCGCTGTTTCCGATCTTCCAGAATCCGGTGACGGGCCGCTGGGCACTGGCCGGTGCTCCGGCTCAGGACGTCGGCTGCGCTGGCGTCGGCAACGCCGTTGTGGGTACAGGTTGCCGTTTCCAGTTCACTGCCTTCGACAACCTGATCGAGCGTGAAGACCGCTACCAGGTCTACGGCGAGGCGAATTTCGATCTGGACGAAAATCACAGCTTCCATGCCGAACTTCTGTTCGCGAAGACCGACGTGCCCAAGTGGAAAACGTCGTCGTCCTATCTGACACTTCAGACACCAACCGCAACGACCAGCCCCATTGTCGGCAATATTGACCTGCCGGCGGCTGTGCCAGGCGCGGGTTGGTTCGTCCCTGCAGCCAACCCCGGTTTTGCCGCCTATCGCGCCGCAAACCCGACGCAGATCCCGGCCGCCGCCGGCGGCGTCTATCTGGCCGGCGTGCTCTACCGACCGATTTCCAGCGGCGGCAACCCGATCTTCGAGGGCAACGAGGGCGCATCTGAAGGCCTCCGCCAGTACGAATCCTACCGCGTGTCGGCCGGGTTCAAGGGCAATACCGGCCTGAAGGACATCGGCTATGACGTGTCGCTGACCTACGGCCAGGAAGTGGCCCGCCGCACCGGCTACGACACGATTGCCTCGCGACTGCAGCTCGCCATGCGCGGCTACGGCAGCTTGGCGTCGGGTGTCAACGGAGGCTGTACGGCTGCCGAAACCAACAACTTCACCACCAATGCCGGCAACACGGCGTTGGGATGTCACTGGTTCAATCCGTTCTCAAATGCGGTCGCGGGTTCTGCGATCACCGGTGCGGCGAACCCCGGCTTCAACGCTGCGGTAGCCAACAACACCGATCTGATCCGCTGGTTCTTCCCGCAGATCGACACCAAGCAGACCTCCCGTCTGGTCGTCGCCGACGCGGTGTTGAACGGTACGACCGGTATCACCCTGGCCGGCGGAGAGGTCGCCTGGGCCGCCGGTGTGCAGTTCCGACGCGACATGTTCGACAGCCAGTACGGTGCCTTTACCGATAGCAGCGTCAATCCGTGCATCGATACGCCGGTCAACGGTTCACTGAACTGCGCGGTCCGGAACGGACCTTTGGTCTTCCTGGGCAGCGCCACGGAACAGCAACTGGACCGCAACGTTTACGCTGGCTTCGCCGAACTGGCCGTGCCGATCACCGACAACATCCAGCTACAGCTGGCCGCGAGATACGAGGACTATGAGGCGGTTGGCTCAACGACCAACTACAAGGCAACAGCCCGCTGGCAGATTGTGGACTGGGTCGCCGTTCGCGGATCAATTGGCACCACTTTCCGTGGCCCGACACTGACCAATCTGACAAACTCCAGCGGCACTGCGCTTAGCTTCATCGCCGGTTCGTTCCGCGCCATCGACACTTTTGGCAATCCGAACCTCGACCCGGAAACCGCCAATACCTATTCGGCGGGGATGGTGTTCGACGTTGGACGGCTGAAAGCCACCGTCGACTACTGGCGTTTCGATTTCAAAGACCCCATCACGGTTGAGCCCTCTGGTTCGATGGTCAACACCATGTTCCCGGGCCTCTCTACGGCCCGATGCAACACGCCGGAATTCGCCGCTCTGCAGGCGCGTTTCACGTTCCAGGGGGCCTGTTCACCCGCCAACATCTCCCGCGTTCGCGCTCAGGTAGTGAATGGACCCAAGATCAGGACGTCAGGCTTCGACGTCCTTGCCAACTATGACTTCGGCGAGTTCATGGGCGGTGAAATCAATATCGGTGCGTCCGCAACCTACACAATCGAATACAAGATTGGCGACTTCACCGTTGATGGCGTCAGGGTCGAAAATGCCTACGACGCTGCTGGGTTCCTGAACTACCAGCTCTCGGCGACTTCACTGCCGGAATGGAAGGGTTCAAGCTATATCGAGTACAGCCGCGAGGCCCACAATCTACGGTTCACCCTGAACTATGTGGATAGCTACACCGACCAACGAACGGCACCGTTTACGACGCCGAACGCGCAGAGCGGACTGATCGTGGCTGGCGGCAAGACCATCAAGTCCCGGATCCTGGCCGAGCTCGACTATCGGGTTCAGCTGCCGTGGGACACGACCCTGACGGCTTCGATCGATAATCTGTTCGACTCCGATCCGCCGTTTGCCCGCCTGGACCTGAACTACGATCCCTTCACCGGCAGCGCCCTCGGCCGCACCTACAAGATGTCTGTGAAGAAGCGCTTCTAACGCCTTGAGACCGCTGGCGTCCGGCTTCAGCCGGCGCGCCAGCGGTCAATGGCTTCAACCTGGGCGCGCAATGCCCCTCATTCCCACTCGATCGTCCCCGGCGGCTTGCTCGTCACATCGTAAACCACCCGGTTCACCCCTCTGACCTCATTGATGATCCGCGTGGCGCAGCGGCCAAGCACCTCCCAGGGAAACTCGAAGAAGTCGGCGGTCATGCCGTCGGTGGAGGTCACAGCACGAAGGGCCAGCACGTCTTCATAGGTACGTGCATCCCCCATCACACCTACGGTCTTCACCGGCAGCAACACCGCAAACGCCTGCCAAATGCTGTCGTAGAGCCCCGCCTTGCGGATTTCGTCCAGATAGATGGCGTCGGCCTGTTGCAGCACGGCGACCTTTTCGCGGGTGATTTCGCCGGGGATGCGGATGGCCAGGCCAGGGCCCG
>JANORH010000213.1:0-10037 GCA_031415215.1 Alphaproteobacteria bacterium
TGTTTTCCACTGGGGCGTGAACTGCCAGTCGATCTGGCCGAAGATGGCGCGCGAGATCAGGTTGAAGTGCGGCCGGTCATCATAGATTTTGCGACCGGTTTGCGGCAGCGGCTTGCCCTTGTACAGGCGGCTTTGGCCCAGAACCGGAGCCGCAGCCCCGCCCGTCGCCGGGTTCAGGATAAATCCGTCCAGTCGTGTTTCGTTGAGCAGGGTGGTCGAAACCGGCTGGTCGTAGGTCTCATGATAATAGTAGGCACCGGCAAGCCACTGGAATGGGCCATCGCCGGTCGAGACTAGGTTGACCTCGTGGCTCCACCATTCCTCGATCTCTTCGTAGTCGAACTTGTACTGGGTCGGATAGTTGATCGGTGCCGTGGTGCCGGCCAGACAGGCGGCCTGTGCGGCGCCGGCCTGGGTGTAGCAGGTCGAATACGAGGCCACGCCCGTACCATCCTGGTCGCCCGTCAGGTGGTAGTGATACTTGGTACCGCCGGTGATGTATTTGATGTCGAAATCGTCGGCGTGATAGGTCCAGTGATTGGCGATGATGTAAGTGTTGGTCAGCCGCACAGTCCCGGGGGTGTCGACGCAGATTTTGCGCGAATCATCCAGGGCTACGTTCCGGGACGGACAGTTGCTGACCACATTGGTGGCCAAGCCGCTGTAGCCGAAACCGGCGTTCGGCACCTGAGCGTTGCCCTGGGAATTCTGTGAGAGGTTATACGGAGCCGGCGTCCAGCTTGAGCGAGAGCCTGGGCCGCCTGCGCCATTGTCCCAGTTGATGATGCTGATTTTGAACCAGGTTTCGAAGCGCTCGCTGAACTGGATGGCCAGTTGGCCTTCGTAGAATTTGGTGCTGACAATGCCGCCTTCGTCCGGCGCGCCGTTGGTGGACACGTTTTCGAACCAACCCTTGGTCTGCTTGTCCCAGTTCGCGGCAAGGCGGAACTGCATCCAGTCTGTGATCGGACCCGAGATCGCGCCTTCAAACAGACGGCGGTCATAGTTGGCGTAGGTGCCGCGCACTTCCGCGTAGAACTCTTCTGTGGGCCGCTTGGACACGACGTTGATCGCGCCGCCGACGGAGTTGCGTCCGTAGAGGGTGCCCTGCGGGCCGCGCAGCACTTCCAGCCGGTCGATGAAGATCGGCGTCTCGCCTGCCTGGACCGTCGAGGTCGAGTAAACGCCGTCCGAATAGACCGCGACCGAGGAGTCAGCTGCGTGAGAGTTATTGAGGCGTCCAACGCCGCGCAGTGAAATCCGGTCCGTCTGCGTGGAGTACTGCAGGCCTGGCGTGAAGTTGGTCATGTCCTGAACGGTGTTGATCCCGACCAGGTCGCGCTTCTCGGAGGTGAAGGCCGACACGGCGACCGGTACGTCCTGCAGGCTCTGTTCACGCTTTTCAGCGGTGACCACGAGCTCTTCGATGGTGTTGGTGGTTTGGGCCTGGACCCCGGTAGCGCCAGCCAGCGCGACCATGAGGGCGCCGGACATCAGCAAGCTGTGCTTGAGTTTCATACTAAACTGCCTCCCCGCAGCGATGTGTTGAACGCTATCTTTTTTTGCGCTTCATTGCGAAGCTGAAGCACGTGGCATTGGCCGTCAATCCATATATGACCTGAGGTTACCTTCGGGCGTGGCGAATTACCCCGTGGACAGCCCCCGAGTGACATCGGATTCCATAGCTTTGATGCGCGAAAGCCACGGGTTGGCCGGAGTCTGGAGCCCTTGCGGATCAGATGGACTCATCTGGTCCGGACAGAAAGTCCGCTCCCCATACGTCTGATGCGCGACGGGCGCTTGAACCGGTAACCACCTGAAACGGTCGCGCTCTGGGCTCGCACGTGGCTTCAGCGCTCACTGATTCGGACCGGCTCCGTCGCGCTGCAGGCATGAAAAAGGGCGCCTCACTTGCGGTGAGACGCCCCTTTCCGGAAGTCTGACGCTTCGGCTTAGAAGCGGTACTGCATTTCCACGCCGTAGGTGCGGGGCGGGTTGAGCTCGAACGTCGTACCGGTCGACGGGTTGAACGTGCCCGACAGGTCGGCCCGGCCGTTGGTGCCGCCAGCGCGACGGTTGGCACCGGCGCCGTTGGCGTAACCCTTGGTGTCGAAGATGTTCTTGGCAAAGCCGATGATCGTGTAGCGGCCGCTCTCCGGCTTGAAGGTCACGCGGGCGTCAGCCTGATCGAACGACGGGGCCTTGTAGTAGCTCCGGTTGAAGATGCTGCCGTACTGAGAGTCCCTCCACAGATAGGTTCCCGACGCGGTCAGGGTGCCTGCATCCATAACCCAGCTGTAGTTGGCGCTGACCGTGAAGCGGTGCTTGGCCGAGTTGGGCAGGGCGTTTCCGCTGAGGTCCTGCAGGAACTGCGCGCCGCCGCAGAATTGATCGACGATCGTGGTCACCTGGGTGCGCCGCGCGCCCGTTGCCTGGGCGCAGGGATCGGCCGGATCAATGGCGCGACCGTTGCGGATCTCGGCGTCGAGGTAGGAGTAGTTCGCCAGGATCTGCAGATTGTCGATCGGCTGCCAGATGGATTCCAGTTCCAGACCCATGGAGCGTGACTTGGGCACGTTGAACAGGATCGAGTTCGCGGCTGCGCCGGCCGTGGCCGAGGGTTGCGACAGCGGAACCTGGGCATCCTTGTAGTCATAGTAGAACAGGCTGCCGTTGATCTGCAGCGTACCGCCGATGTTGGCCTTCATGCCGACTTCGAAGCTGTCCAGCGTTTCCTCGTCGGTGCCGGGGTCAGCACCGAGCGTCGTGTCGATACCGACGCGGAAGCCGCCGGCCTTGTAGCCCCGGCTGACGCGGCCATAGACCATCAGGTCTTCGGTGGGATCGTACTGCAGGCCGAAGGTGCCCGTGACCGCCGACCATTTGTCGCGATAGGTGCGGGTACGGTAGCCGGTGCTGGGGTCATAGACTGACGAGAGTACGCCCTTGCCGCCGACCAGGCCGATCACCTGGGTCACGTCGATCGGGAAGTTGGCATTGAGCGTGCCGGGCGCGAAGATCAGGCGGTTGCGCTCGTAGCCGTGCTTTTCGTCATCGCCGACCCGCAGGCCGACCGTGGTCTTCAGCTGGTCGGTGAACTGCCAGTCGATCTGACCGAACAGCGCACGCGTGATCACGTTGAAGTGCGGCTGGTCGTCGAAAATGCGGCGATTGGTGTTGGGTGCCGCCGGGCCGCCCGTGGCCGCGTTGACCGTGAAGCCGGCCAGACGCGACTCGTTCTCCAGCTGGGTGAACACGGGCTGGTCGAACGTCTGGTGGAAGTAGTAGCCGCCCAGCACGTACTGGAACGGACCGTCACCGGTCGAGATCAGGTTGACCTCGTGGCTCCACCACTCCTGCTTTTCCTGATAGTCGAACGAGAACTTGGTCTGATAGTTGATCGGCTGGGTGGTGCCGGCCAGGCAGCTGGCCTGGGCCGCGCCGCTGAGCGTGTAGCAGGTCGAGTAGCTGCTGACGCCGCCACCGTCCTGATCGCCGGTCAGATGGTAGTGATAGCGGGTGCCGCCGGTCACATATTTGATGTCGAAATTGTCGGCGTGATAGGTCCAGTGGTTGGCCACGATGACCGTGTCGGTCAGTTTGATCTTGCCGGGCGTGTCGTTGCAGAACTGGCGTGAATTACGGGCCGCCGGATTGACGCTGGTGCAGCCGTTGCTGATCACGTTGGTGGCAAGGCCGCTGTAGCCGAAGCTGGCGTTCGGGGTCAGGGTGTTGCCCTGGGTGACCTGCGACAGGTTGAAGGGCTGGGGCGTGTAGCTCGAACGTGAGCCGGGGCCACCGCCGCCGTTGTTCCAGTGAGCGAGCGTGACCTTGATCCAGGTTTCAAAGCGTTCGTTGAACTGGATGGCCAGCTGGCCTTCGAAGAACGTCGTGTCGATCACACCGCCTTCGTCAGCGCCGGATGTGCCGGTGTTCTTGAACCAGCCCTCGGTCTGCTTGTCCCAGTTGCCCGCGAGGCGGAACTGCATCCAGTCGGTGATCGGGCCGGAGATGGCACCTTCAACCAGGCGGCGGTTGTAGTTCGCATAGGTGCCGCGCACCTCGGCATAGAACTCTTCAGTCGGCTTCTTCGACACGATGTTGATCGCACCGCCGATGGAGTTGCGGCCGTAGAGTGTGCCTTGCGGGCCGCGCAGCACTTCGAGGCGATCCAGGAAGATCGGCGTCTGGCCGGCCTGGACGGTCGAGGTCGTGTAGACGCCGTCGGCATACACCGCGACGGCAGAGTCCGCAGCCAGGGCGTTGTTCAGGCGGCCGACGCCGCGCAACGAAATCCGGTCGTTCTGGCTGGAATACTGCAGGCCGGGCGTGAAGTTGGTCAGGTCCTGGACGGTGTTGATGCCGACCAGATCGCGCTTCTCTGAGGTGAAGGCCGTAATCGCGACCGGCACATCCTGGAGGCTCTGTTCACGCTTTTCAGCGGTGACCACCAGTTCTTCGATTTCGTTTGTGGATTGGGCTTGGGCGGCAGAGGCGCCGAGCATGGCGGCCATGACCGCGCCGGACATTAGCAGGCTGTGCTTGAGTTTCATGTGTCGAGTGTTTCCCGGGATGGTGGCGAGCGCGCATTTTCGCGTCACGCCGAATCTGACGATCCCAAGGTACTCACCAAATTATTTGGACTACGTAAACGCCGATAACTGATTGCCGATTATATTGCCGGGGTATCTGAAACCGCAGCGGAATTGATCACCAATGCCACATAATGGGTTCAACATGATCGCGGTGCAGCAATATTCTCATCACAATGATCTGTTTTTCATCACATTTCGGCAAATTTTGACGAAAAATAGGTGAAAGTTAGATTTTTGATGCCGATGTCAAATTTGCTTCCATTTCCTCGATATGGTGCCGAAACCCTTGTGTAGCAAGGGAATGTGCAGAAATTGATTTTGAAAATGATGCATAAACGTCACGGCCAATGAGCTGAAGTCCGGGGTCGTCGCATCCGGTCCGGGGCAACCTTTGACGGCGTGGCACTTCCACCGCCGCCACGCCACCCTTACAGAGAGCGTTCGCTGATTTCACGAGGGCGCAGACATGAACCGCAATCCGGACGGATCCTGGGACAAAACCCGGCTTCCAAGTCGTCATGTGACCGAGGGACCGGCGCGCGCACCGCATCGCTCGTACTATTATGCGATGGGCCTCGGCAGTCGCGAGATCGCCCAGCCGTTCGTCGGCGTCGCCTCGTGCTGGAACGAGGCAGCGCCCTGCAATACGGCCCTGATGCGCCAGGCGCACGCTGTGTCTGAAGGTGTCAAGAAGGCCGGCGGCACGCCACGTGAGTTCTGCACCATCACCGTCACCGACGGCATCGCCATGGGCCATGAGGGGATGCGTTCGTCCCTGGTCAGTCGCGACCTGATTGCCGACTCCGTCGAGTTGACCATGCGTGGCCACGGCTACGATGCCCTGGTGGGCCTGGCCGGCTGCGACAAGTCGCTGCCCGGGATGATGATGGCGATGCTGCGTCTGAATGTGCCGTCGGTGTTCCTGTACGGCGGCTCCATCCTTCCGGGTCAGTGGCAGGGCAGGGACGTCACCGTGGTCGACGTCTTCGAGGCTGTCGGCATGCACTCGGCTGGAAGGATGAGCCTGGAAGACCTTTGCTCGCTGGAAGAGCATGCCTGTCCGTCCGACGGTGCCTGTGGCGGTCAGTTCACGGCCAACACCATGGCGTGCGTGTCGGAAGCCATTGGCCTGGCCCTGCCGCTATCGGCTTCGTTGCCCGCGCCCTATCTGACCCGCGACGCTTATGCGGTTGCGTCGGGCGAGACGGTGGTGCGGCTGATCGCCGAACAACTGCGGCCCCGTGACATCGTCACGCGCAAATCCTTTGAGAACGCGGCTGTGGTCGTGGCGGCGACCGGCGGCTCCACCAACGGCGGCCTTCACCTGCCGGCCATGGCCCATGAGTGCGGGATCACCTTCACCCTGCGGGACTTCGCCGAGATCTCGGCGCGCACCCCCTACATCGCCGATCTGAAGCCCGGCGGCCGGTTCGTGGCCAAGGACATGGGCGAGGCGGGCGGCATGCCAATGCTGCTGAAGACCCTGCTCGAGGGGGGCTACATCCACGGCGACTGCATGACCGTCACGGGCAAAACCATCGCGGAGAACGTCAAGGACGTGAAGTGGCGTGACGACCAGGTGGTGATCCGTCCGGTCTCCAACCCGCTGTCGCCGACCGGCGGTGTTGTCGGGCTCTGGGGCTCGCTGGCCCCCGACGGAGCCATCGTCAAGGTGGCGGGCATGACCAGCCACCGCAGCCATCGCGGTCCGGCCCGGGTGTTCGAAGGTGAGGATGCCTGTTTCGCGGCCGTCGAAGCGGGTGACTACAAGGACGGCGACGTCCTGGTCATCCGTTATGAGGGCGCGCGTGGCGGTCCCGGCATGCGTGAGATGCTGTCGACCACAGCGGCGCTGTCCGGTCAGGGCCGAGGCGACAAGGTGGCGTTGGTCACTGACGGACGTTTCTCGGGTGGCACGCGCGGCCTCTGCATCGGTCACATCGGTCCAGAGGCGCAGCTGGGCGGCCCGATTGCCCTGGTCCGCGATGGGGACATCATCAACATCGACGCTGATGCCGGGATCATCGACCTTGAAGTCGACGCCGCCGAGCTTGCGATCCGCAAAGCCGACTGGGCACCACGAGTGACCAACTATGGCTCCGGCGCGCTCTGGAAGTACGCACAGCTGGTCGGGCCAGCGCATCTGGGCGCGTTGACCCATCCGGGTATGGCGGGCGAAACTCACGTCTACGTGGACCTGTAGGCATGAAGACCCTGGGTCTGATCGGCGGGATCAGCGCCGAAAGCACCACGGTCTACTATCAACAGATCAACCGTCTGGTGCGCGAGCGGCTGGGGGGCCTGCATTCCTGCGAGCTGATACTGTGGTCCGTGGACTTTGCGCGGATTGCAGAGCTCCAGGCGAAGGACGACTGGGAGGGCACCGGCACGATCCTGGCGGATGCGGCGCGCCACCTTGAGGCGGCCGGCGCTCAGGCTATCGTCATCTGTGCCAACACCATGCATCTGAACGCACCGCAGGTGGCTGCAGCGGTATCGGTGCCGCTGATCCATATTGCAGACGCGACGGCGGCGGTGCTTCTGGCCAAAGGCGTATCGCGCCCCCTGTTGCTGGCGACGCGCTTTACGATGGAGAAGGACTTCTACCGAGACCGGCTGGAGGCCAAGGGTTTGTCGGTGCTCGTCCCTGGAAAGTCAGACAGGGATCGCCTGCACGACATCATCTACGACGAGCTTTGTCAGGGCGTGATCCTGGCCGAGTCGCGGGTTGTTGTGCTGGATATGATCGAGCGCGGCCGGGCGGCGGGAGCTGACAGCATCATTTTCGGCTGTACGGAGATCGGCCTGCTGCTGGACCCCGACGCGATGCCGTTGCCGACGGTCGACACCGCAATTGTCCATGCTGAGGCAGCTGTGGGCTTTGCGCTGGGTTAGGGCAGGGCCGCGACCCCGAACAGCAGGGGATGCGCCAGAGTCAGGATCGCCCAGACGCCGGCACCCAGCGCAATGCGCCACCAGCCGATCTCGCCCAGCCGAAGCTGCTGGCGTCCGCTCACGATAGCCCCGAACGGCACGTTTGAGGTCTGCGTTGCGAAACTATCCCAACTCGCGCCCAGCGCGCGTTTGCGTTTGGCATCGATGCTCGCCGTCCCGAACAGCGCCAGCACCAGAATAGACCCGAACAACATGAGACTGGCCCGGTCGCCGTTCACCAGCAGATGGCCCGCCGCCCAGATCGCCACGCCCCACAGGAAGGGGTGCCTGGTGATCCTCAGCATGCCCTTGATCACGTCGGGCCGATCCAGCGCGCCTTCCTGACTGACGCTGGTAGGATTGGGCGTGGTCAGGCCCGGCACGATCAACAGCATGGCGACAAGCTGCAGCACCAGCTGGATATGACGGGTGGCCGCGCTCAAGTCCCACCAGGCCACATTCCAGGCCGCCCCTCGGGACTGGGCGAAGGCCATGCCCAGCCATACCAGACCAGCCACGGAGGCCAGAGAGAACAGGCCCATATACGGCCCGGGTCCGATCCTGCCGACGATAGCATCCCTGAGTTTTGTCCCTGACACCAGCAGGTGCAGCAGGACGAAAAAGCTGGCGGCGGCGATCAGACTGGCCATCGGGCAGGTTCTCAGCAAACGGTGCGGTTGTTATGATTTACGATGTAAACTAAAAGGCTTGTTGTCGTCAATCGGCACATTGTCCCAAGGTGGACTCTCGCCGTCGTCGTCATCCTCACGGTAGGTCTCGTCGGAGATTGGCGCTGCAAGCTGAACGGTCTGGATCGGACGTGATGTTGTCGGCTCGGTCGACGTCCTGATAGGCGACGCCATTCGCGCGCTACGGCGCAGGATGGCCTCCATCCGCGCCATCCAGCGGTTTGCTTCCCGCAAGGCGGTCTCGGCATCCAGCCGACCGCGCAGGTCGTCGTCCTCGGGCCGCCAAAGGTCGATGTCGAAGTCGGCATGGGCCGGGTCATCGAAGACAAACCGCAATCGCACCCGTTCCTCGGCGCTCGCCAACTTGTCCAGAGGCCGGCGCGACTCGCTGCGGAATGCGCGGGCGACGACCTGGCGATCAACAATCAGATCGACGCCCATCAGTTCATCAAGGCCATAGACGAGGCACCAGACGCCCTGGTCGGAGGTAACCGCGAGCTTGCCGGTGCCCAGATTGAAGCCAATCCCGGCACCGCGCCCGCGCGCCGTCAACAGCGGTTGCGGATCGGCCTCCAGAACCAGAGTCAGACTGCGTCGGATGCGCCGGATCTCGTCCAGTCGCCACGCAAACACACCGCCCAGGAGCGTCAAAGCACCGCCCACCAGCGCCAGCAGCGTCAGAAGCCTGGCAACGTCGTCCATGACCCAGAGGCTACGCCCTTTCGGTGAGTCGGCTAAGCCAACGGGATCATCGGGAGATGTCCCGCCGAGTCGATCGGTGCCAGACCGCTGAGCCGAGGATCATCGGCGATCTCCAGCTGCCGGCGAAACGGCCTGAAACCCGAGCGCACATAGAACTGCGGCGCGCCCTGATGATCCAGTGTGCAGGTGTGCACCCAGAACCGTCGGATCGACTGTGACCACGCCCGCTCAATGGCACGGTTCATCATCCAGCGCGCCGCGCCGCCGCCGATCAGACCGCGGGTCACGCCAAAGTAGACCAACTCGCAGGTCTCGGGTTCGCGGAAGTCGAGCTCCAGCATGCCGACGTCACCGTCCGCCGTTTCGAGGCGATAGACCTCGACGCCGGGGTCATGCAGATCAATCCGCAGCAGTTCGGGCGGCGTGACCAGACGCGTAAACCACAGCCAGTCGGTGCCGACGGCGCGATAGAGCGCCAGATATTCCTCCGACGTGGGTGACGATAGCCGATGTAGCCTCCACGTCGGACTCTCCACCTCCGGGCGCATCGGCGGCGGCGCGGTCATTTCGAGCGACGTGACAATGGCAGCAATCTTGCCGTCCGGCAGGTCGTGATAGCCGTCTTTCAGCATGGTCAGGCGTCCAGCTCGACCATCAACGGCACATGATCCGACGGCTTCTCCCACGACCGGACGTCGCGATGGATCGATACGCCGGTCAACAGGTCGGCAGCCTGGGGTGAGAGCAGGGCATGGTCGATGCGGATGCCGTTGTTCCGCTGCCAGGCCCCGGCCTGATAGTCCCAGAAGGTATAGGCCCCCGGCGCACCGTCAGCCTCAAGGAACGCCTCCGTCAGACCCAGGTTCTTCAGCGCCCGGAACGCGGCGCGGCTCTCGGGCTGGAATAATGCATCCCCCGTCCAGTTGTCCGGATGCTCGGCATCGCGCCGCTCTGGAATGACGTTGTAGTCGCCCAGCAGCACGAAGGGCTCCTCCAAGGTCAGCAGTTCTCTGGCGTGGGCGTTCAGCCGCGCCATCCAGCCCAGCTTGTAGGCGAATTTCTCGGTGGTGACCGGGTTGCCGTTGGGCAGGTAGAGGCAACCCACACGCACCGGACG
>JANORH010000214.1:0-4156 GCA_031415215.1 Alphaproteobacteria bacterium
GCGGCCAGCGCCTCATAGGTCAGGTACAGCGTCATCACCTTGGTGATCGAGGCCGGGAAACGCGGGCTGTCGGCGCGCTTCGAGTACAGAACCTCGCCCGACTTCGCATCGACCACGATCGAGGCGTATTTGGTCGAGCTCTGCGGGATGAGCTGGAGATAGGGAACCTGGGCTATTGCGGCCTGGACAGACGCACCAAAGGCCATGGCCGAGGCCAGGCCGAGGGAAAGCAACAGGCGGCGGGCGTGCTTGATCATGCTTCGTCCGTCGAATCTAACGCTGAAGGCGACCACGTGGACGCCTTGGGGAACCTGTATCATGACAGCTGTACCCTTGCAGGAGAGTAAACAAGGTTTGAACGCGATCAATCGTCACGCTGCCTGAAAGGCCGGCTGTCATGGAAATGTTGCACTGCACAAAAATTGTTTGACTGCTGCACTGCAACATGAAACAAGGACTCCAGTGATCCGGGGCCTGTTGCCCCACAGCCCAGTCCCCCTGTTCTCATCAAGGAGCCCACCATGGCCGCCGTCGACACCGCAAAAAAGACCGTTGAACAATTCACTGCCGCTTCCAACGTCGCCTTCAAGGACGGCGTTGAAAAGAGCCTCGCCGCGATGAACGACATGAACGCGCATTCCAAGAAGAACCTGGAAGCCGTTGTCGCTTCCGCTACCGCGTCGGCCAAGGCTGCCGAAACGCTGGGCGCCCAGGCGATGGCCTTCTCCAAGGCGATGTTCGAGTCGCAGGTTGCCGCCGCCAAGTCGCTGTCGGGTGCCAAGAGCCTCCAGGAAGTGGTCGAGCTGCAGACCGCCTTCGCCAAGACCTCGCTGGAAACCTACATGTCCGAGTTCGGCAAGATGTCCGAAACGGTTTCGGCTTCGGTCAAGGAATCCATGAAGCCCCTCAACGAGCGCGTCACCGCGACCGTCGAGAAGCTCCAGGCGATCCGCTAAACCTTTCCGCGTTCTGGAAAGGCGGGATCCCGGCGCTGTAAGCGCCCCTGGGTTTCGTCAGTAAGCGTATGCGTAACGATAAGGGGTCGATCCGAAAGGGTCGGCCCTTTTGTCTTGGGCGGACGGCGGGTAGATGTAGGGCCATGTCAAACATCGAACACCGCCTGGCTGAACTCGGGATCGAGCTGCCCAAGCCCAATGCGCCGGTCGCCAACTATGTGCCCTTTGTGAGGGTGGGTGGTCTTCTCCACATTTCAGGTCAGGTCTCACTGGACGCATCTGGCGGTATCCGCGGCGTGGTGGGCGAGGACGTGGACCTCGACACTGCCATTCGCGCTGCGCGGCTGTGTGGCCTCAGCCTGCTGGCGCAAATGAAAGCCGCCTGTGACGGCGACCTCGGCCGGGTCTCACGAATCGTAAAGCTGGGCGGGTTCGTCCAGGCCGGGCCCACATTCTTCGAAATCCCCAAGGTCGTGAACGGCTGCTCGGATCTGATGGTCGAGGTGTTCGGTGACGCCGGACGTCATGCCCGCTCGGCGGTCGGGGTCTATCGCCTGCCGATGAACTTCGCCGTCGAGGTCGATGCGGTGGTGGCGTTGTCGTGATCCACCGCTTTGGCGACGCCTGGGACCTGTTGTTCCACCCCCCGGTGGCTCATCGGGGACTATGGAGCCCGGAGGGGCCGCCAGAAAACTCACTCGGTGCGTTTCAGGCCGCCTGCGCCGCCGGCTACGGCATCGAGCTCGACGTCCAGTTGTCGGCCGATGGCGAGGCCATGGTGTTTCATGACGAGAAGCTGGCCCGGATGACCGGGGCTAATGGCCGGCTCCGCGACCGCACTGCAGCAGACCTTCAGACCCTGTCTTTGGCCGGAAGCGACGAGCGAATACCCACTTTGCTTGAGACTCTTGCGCTCGTCGGACACCGCGCGATGGTTCACATTGAGTTGAAGACACCCTGGGGCGAGGTCGGTCCGCTGGAGCAGCGGGTCCATGAAGTCATCGCAGATCATAACGGCCCGCTCTGCGTGATCGGCTTCAATCCCTATTCCCACGCCTGGTTCGCGGACCGGTATCCGGGCGTTCTGCGTGGGCTCGACAGCTATTCCTATGATCGCGCGCCGCAGATGGCGGAGACCCAGCGCCGGGCCTTCGCCAATCTGGAGCACGTCGAAATCGCCCGCCCGCATTTCCTGGCCCTGGGCCTCGACATGCTGCCCAACGCCAGGGCCGCCAAGCTCCGCGCCGAGGGCCTGCCGATCGTCGCCTGGACCGTGCGTGACCCTGCCCAGTGGGACGCCATCAAGGGCGATTGCGACAACCTGATCTTCGAAGGCTTCGCCGCGTGAGTCTGAAGCCGGAGGTCAAGGTCTCCCGACGGATCGCCGAGATCGGTCGCGAGGCCTGGGACGCCTGCGCTGGCAATCCCGTCTATGCCGCCAACCCCTTTATCTGCTTCAATTTCCTGAATGCATTAGAAGAGGCCAACTGTGCCGTTGAGCGCACAGGCTGGGGGCCGCAACACATCAGTGTCGAGGATGACACCGGTCGCGTCGCCGCTGTCATGCCGCTCTATATGAAGTCCCACAGCCAGGGTGAGTATATCTTCGACCACGCCTGGGCCGACGCCTATGAACGGGCAGGGGGTCGCTATTATCCCAAGCTGTTGTCCGCCGCCCCCTTCGTCCCGGCGACCGGCGCGCGGCTGCTGGTGCGGCCCGATGTCGACGAGGGTGAGGCGAGGACGCTGTTGCTGGGCGGCGCGTTGACGCTGTGTGAACGCTACGGGGCCTCCGGCCTCAACCTCAACTTCCTGACTGAGGTCGAGTGGCGCTGGGCCGGCCTTCACGGCATGGGTCTGCGTGAGGGCCAGCAGTATCACTGGCAGAACCGCGACTATGCCGACTTCGACGCCTTCCTCGGCGCGCTCTCGTCAGGCCGCCGCAAGACCATCCGCCGCGAACGCCGCGAGGCGCAAGCCCAGGCCGAGATCGTCTGCCTGACCGGCGCCGACATCACCGAGGCGCACTGGAACGCCTTTTTCGGCTTCTATATGGACACCGGTGCCCGCAAATGGGGCCAGCCCTATCTGACCCGCGCCTTCTTCACGATGCTGGGCGAGCGGATGGCCGATCAGGTCTTGCTGATCATGGCCCGGCGAGACGACCGCTGGATCGCCGGTGCCCTCAACCTGATAGGCGGCGATTGCCTCTACGGCCGCCACTGGGGCTGCGTCGAAGAGGTGCCGTTCCTGCACTTCGAAGTCTGCTACTATCAGGCCATCGAATGGGCCATCGACCACGGCCTGCCGCGCGTCGAGGCCGGCGCGCAAGGCCAGCACAAGATCGCGCGAGGCTACCTCCCCCGGCCCGTCTACTCCGCCCACTACATCGCCGACCCGATCCTGCGCGAGCCCGTCGAACGCTTCCTGGCCCAGGAACGCGCCGGTGTGGAGCAGGAAATGGAGTGGCTGGAAGAAGAGTATTCGCCGTTCAAAAGCACTACCTCCCACACGTAGTGGGGGAGATGATCAGGACCGTTCCCAAGCCTGTTTCAGCAGGGCCGCAACCGTTGAATCCACGTCATTTACGGTCGTCAGCGCCAGGCTGGACTTCAGACGCTCACTCCACGACTCGCGCCTCGGCGACGTCAGCCGGGGGTCTGCGGACGGATCGAGAGCCAGTCCCAGCACCGCGCCGCCCCCCTTTGCGGGACGAACGGACGCGAACTGAACCTCACGCGAAAAGGCATTGAAACTCTTGCGCTGGGCCGTGATGAGACCGGGCAGGGTCGCCACCGCCGCTTCCACGGCCTCCAGAATCCCGCGCGATCCGGCGTCAGCCCACAGCGTACCGCGCAGGTCATCCGGCCTGGCCCAGTGCGCCGTCTCTGGAAACGCCCGCCCCAGGATCACGCTGGCCCGATTGGTGCCGATCCCGTGCTCCGCCTTGAACCAGGTCTTGCGCGCGCCGGGTTTGGTCTCCGGGCAGGTCCGGGCGATCTCGACCCACTCTTCGATAGTCTTGCCGGTCTCGCTCTGCATGCTGGCGAGGATCGACACGAACCACTGTTCCTGACGCGCTGTCATGCTGGATGGCTTGTCAGCCGGCATTTCGCCCTCCCCGGGGATTTGCTAGGTCTCGCCGCCAGATCGGGAGCGCTGACCATGAGCCTGGACGGAACCTACGACGCCGGCAACAT
>JANORH010000215.1:0-5681 GCA_031415215.1 Alphaproteobacteria bacterium
GGCGCTGGTGTCGTCGTTCGGTGCAGAGTCAGCGGTGCTGCTGGACATCGTAGCCAAGGTGAACCCTGACATGGCGGTGCTGTTTCTGGATACCGGCATGCTGTTCGGCCAGACGCTGGACTATCGTCGCGGGCTGGCGGAACGCCTGGGTCTGACCAATGTCCGCGATCTGCGTCCGGTGCACCAGGATCTGGCCACCGGCGACCCGCAAGCCAGATTGTGGGAAACCGACACCGACGCTTGCTGCCATATCCGCAAGGTGTTGCCGCTGGACAAGGCACTGGGCGAGTTCGACGGCTGGATCACAGGGCGCAAGCGTTTCCACGGCGGTGATCGCATGAACCTGGCAGTGGTCGAAGCCTCTGAGGGCAAGCTGAAGTTCAATCCGCTTGCCAACTGGGGCAAAGAAAACCTCGACGCCTATATCGCCGAACATCAATTGCCGGCCCACCCCCTGGTCGCCCAGGGGTTCCCGTCCATTGGCTGCTGGCCCTGCACGCAACCGGCGGCAGAGGGCGAAGATGTTCGTGCCGGGCGCTGGAAGGGACTGGACAAGTCCGAGTGCGGTATCCATCTGGCGCGTGCGCCGGGCACGCCGAACAATGTCGGCGGCGATATCTAGGGTTTCAGGATGAATGACGTAACTGTGGCTCAGCCTGCGTTGAAGGCGTCGGGTGCCTTTTTCGTGGAGACGGTGACCTGGGTTCAGCACTGGACCGAGAGCCTGTTCTCGTTCCGCACCACACGCGACCCGGCATTCCGTTTTTCTAGCGGCCAGTTCGTAATGGTCGGGCTGATGAGGGAGGACGGCAAGCCCTTGGTGCGCGCCTATTCCATCGCCTCGCCGTCGTGGCATGAGGAGCTGGAGTTCTATTCCATCAAGGTGCCGGACGGCCCGCTGACCTCGCGTCTGCAGAACATCAAGGTGGGCGACCAGGTGCTGATCGGGCGCAAGCCCACAGGGACGCTGGTGCTGGACGGGCTGAAGCCCGGTAAGCGGCTCTACATGCTGGGTACGGGCACGGGGCTGGCCCCTTGGTTGTCGCTGGCGCGCGACCCGGAGGTCTATGACCGGTTTGACGATGTGATCGTGACCCACACCGTGCGCGCCGTGGCGGACCTGAATTACGCCGACCTGCTGGGCCATGAACTGGCGGAGGACGAGATCCTGGGCGAGTTGATCGGGCCCAAGCTGAAGTACTATCCGACGGTGACGCGCGAGCCGTTCAAGACGCAGGGCCGGATCACCAACCTGATTGCCTCGGGCCAGATGTTCCGCGATCTGGACCTGCCGCCATTTGATCCGGCGGCGGATCGGATCATGCTGTGCGGGGGCCCTTCGGTACTGGCCGATCTGAAACAACAACTGCTGGCTCTGGGCTATGTCGAGGGTTCGTTGGCCAGCCCCGGTGATTTCGTCCTCGAACGGGCGTTCGTCGAAACCTAGAGAGCTCGCGCCAGAATGAAGGCCGCACGGGTCGCTACGTCGGCCTTGGGCACCACAAACGGATCATAACCCAACGTTGGCAGCCGCTTGAGGATCAGGTCGAACGTCCGTTCGGCCTCTGCCCACTCCTGGCGGCGTTCAGTGTCGGTTTCGTAGATTTCGCGCCAAGGTGGGAAGATGAACACCCTGGTGTTGTACCGGCGGGTCCGCACCGCTTCGAGGATGGCGGCGGAGGGCACCACGCCATTGCCGCCACAGGAATCCATTATCCCGCGATCAAAGAACACGCGCTCAGTCTCGCCCGCCATCTGATCGAAGATGGCGATGTCGCGGGCTGCTGTGAGATCGCCGAACAGCCTGGGGTCGATCCACGGCACGCCGGTGCCGCTTGTCTCGACCTGCTCACGGATCACGGCGCGGGCCGTCTCCTCCACGGTGCGTTCGCCCATCTCCTGAAGATGTCGGATTAGTGTCGTCTTGCCCACGCCAGGGCCACCCGTGAAGACGAAGAAGTTGGATTTGTGAATCATCTGCCTGTTCCCACCCCTACAGGCTCGTCATCCCCGACCTTGTGTCGGGGATGACGACCATAAAGGAAATTGGGAGTCTGCCGGGCCTATTTTGGAGGGCAGCCCGTAAAGTTGCCGACCTTGACGGCCGTGAGTGTCGCCAGGTTCAGGTTCTGGATCGGCTTCATCGAGGCGGCACCGTGGCCCGTATAGAGGTCGACGCGCTTTCCCTTGATCGCGCCGCCAACATCGGAAGCGTACCAGTAGCCATCATGATTGCCGCCGTCGGGCATTTTGAGACCCACCGTCTCCTTGATGAAGATCACAGTGCGGCGCGGAATGATCGACTTGTCCACAGCAATAGTGCGCATGGGCACGACGCGGCAACCCAGGCTGTCGAGGGCACCAACGCCCTTGGCGCCGGCATGATAGAGCGTGGCCTTGACGTTGAAGACCCCGGTGCCGGGCAAGGCACCCGATACAATGGACGTGATCAGGTCACCTACAGGATCGCTGGTCGCAGCTTGCGCGCCAAACGAAACCGAAAGTGCGGAAAGGGTTGCCAGAGCGGCGAGGCGGCGTCGCATGGACGGCGTCCTCCTTCGTCGGTTAACTGGGGTGACGGAGTCCTACCCGCTAACCCTTAACGGGGCAACACCGCAAAGCGATGACTACGAGGGGTGTGAGAAAATCTCTCGACCCTGTTCGAGGACATCAATTGCCTGGCAAGGGTGTTTTGTTCACATGGGCGAACAATTTCTGGAGGATATGGTCATGAAAATCTATGGGGATAGTATCTCCGGAAACTGCCAGAAGGTGGCCTGGACCGCCGATTTTCTTGGTCTGTCCTACGATTGGATCGAGGTCGACATCATAAAGGGCGAGAGCCGCACACCGGCGTTTCTGGCGATGAATCCGGCCGGCCAGGTGCCCGTCGTCGTGTTGGATGACGGCCGCGCCCTGTCACAGTCCAACGCCATCATCCTGCATCTGGCGGAGGGGTCTGCACTCATTCCGGAGCCGGCCTATGATCGTGCTCGAATGCTTGAGTGGATGTTCTGGGAGCAATACAGCCACGAGCCCTATGTGGCGGTGGCGCGGTTCCAGGTCAGGTACCAAGGCAAGCCGGTGGCCGAGCTGGAGCCCAGGTTGGTGGAACGCGGCAAGGCTGCGATGCAAAGGCTGGAGGATGGTCTTGCGACGTCCAGCTTCCTCGTCGGCGAACAGCTCAGCCTGGCCGACGTGGCCTTGGTCGCCTACACGCGGATGGCGGGCGAGGGCGGTTTCAACCTCGCGGATTGTCCACGTGTGATCACGTGGATTGCAAAGGTAGAGCAGAGCCTGAACATTACCTGAGATGGCTTGCTTTCAGGGCAGCCTCTGGCGAAAACGTCGGCCATGAAACCGTTGGCGTTCGCTGCACTCGCTGTTCTGATCACGGTCATTCCGGCCCCTGTTCTGGCCTGGGGAGGAAGCGGACATCGGATCATCGGCCAGCTTGCAATCCGGTTTCTTCCTGCTGAAACGCCGCAGTTCCTGCGGACGCCGGAGACCCAGCACGACGTCGGAGAGCTGTCGCGCGAGCCGGACCGGCACAAGGGGGCCGGGCGACTTCACGACACCGACCGAGAAGGACTGCACTTCGTCGACATTGACGAACAGGGAAGGCTGTTGGGCGGCCCTCCCATGGTCCCGTTGGCCGCCACGCGGGCGGACTATGCGGTCCAGCTCCGGGCCTTTGGGCTTGACGAGTGGAAGGCAGGATATCTGCCCTACGCCATCGTGGATCGCTGGCAGCAACTGACCATCAATCTTGCATACTGGCGGGTGCTGACCGCCGCGATTTCCAACCCGTCCTGGAGAGCCAATCGTACCTGGTTCCGCGAAGATCTGCGGCGTCGTGAAGCGCTGATCCTGAAAGATATCGGCGAACTCTCGCACTTCGTGGGCGACGGCAGTCAGCCCATGCATGTGTCGATCCACTACAACGGCTGGGGCGATTACCCCAATCCCAATGGCTACACGACGGCCAGGATCCACGCCCTGTTTGAGGGTGAATTGGTCAAGGCCCGCGTGACCCAGGCCGGCGTCGCGGCGAAGATGTCGCCGTTTCGGTCCTGTGACTGCGCCATCGAGCAACGCGTGACGACCTATCTGCTGGCCTCACGCGATCAGGTCGTGCCGCTCTACGAGATGGAAAAGGCCGGAGGCATGAAGTCGGGCGATCCCCGAGGCGGTGCTTTTGCGACCGAACGCCTGGCGGCAGGTGCCACGGAGGTTCGAGACCTGATCGTCGAAGCCTGGCGCGCAAGTGCCACCACCAAGGTGGGCTGGCGACCGATCGCAGTTCAGGACGTCTTGTCGGGCAAGATCAATCCGTACGTCGCTCTGTCGTCCGTCGACTGATGAACATCCCGCAGTTCGGTGTTGCCGAGGCCGGCGCAGTCCATCCGGATCGAGCGGCCGCATTTGCAGTGATCGAACGCGACGGCCTCATCGCGTTGGTCCAGGTCGAGCGTCAAGGTCGGGGGCTGGTCGTCGACCTGCCCGGCGGTGGCATTGATCCAGGTGAGACCGCCGTTGAAGCTGCGGTGCGTGAATGCGGCGAGGAGGCGGGCCTGGTCGTTAAGGTCGACCCTGCGCACTTCGTGCGTGCCGACCACTATTTTTTGCACAACGACGGGGTCGTTAGAAATACGCGCGGTGCCTTTTTCGAAGGCCGGGTGACGGCTGAAAACCCCGCGCTCAAGATCGAGGCGGATCACGAATTGGTCTGGATGGATCCGCTCGCAGCCCTCGTTCAGCTTGACCGTGATTCACATGCATGGGCGCTGGCCTGCTGGCTGAGATTGCGCGGGCGCGATTGAGGCGTTAGCAGCCGGGACATGACAGCAATAATCGAAGGTCACGTCCACGCCGAACGCCTCAGGGCCGAAGTGACCGCCGAGGTCGCGCGGCTGCGGGCCGACCATGACCTCCAGCCCGGGCTGGCGGTGGTGCTGGTGGGTGACGATCCGGCATCCCAAGCTTATGTGAAGTCCAAGGGCGAGCAATCCACAGCCGCTGGCATGCATTCTGTCACGCACCTGTTGCCGGGAGATACCAGCCAGGAAGCCCTGATGGCGCTGGTGACAGAGCTGGCCACAGATCCGCGCCTGCACGGCATCCTGGTCCAGCTGCCATTGCCGAAACATCTGGATGAAAAGCCGGTGATCGCCGCCATTGGTCCCGACAAGGATGTCGATGGCCTGCATGTGGTCAATGCGGGGCGCCTGGTTGCAGGTTTGCCCGCGCTGGTCGCCTGCACCCCTACCGGCTGTCTGTTACTGATCAAGGCGACCCTCGGCGACCTGACTGGCAAGCATGCCGTCGTGGTCGGTCGCTCCCTGCTGGTCGGCAAGCCGATCGCTCAGCTGCTACTGGCAGAGGACTGCACGGTCACCATGGCCCATTCGAAGACCATGGACCTTCCATCGCTATGCCGAACGGCGGATATACTTGTAGCCGCCGTGGGTCGGCCGAGGATGATCCGCGGCGACTGGATCAAGCCGGGTGCCTGCGTCATCGATGTCGGCATCAATCGGGTACCCTTCGACAATCCCGAGCAGGCGGCGCTGGGCAAGACCAAGATCGTCGGCGACGTGAACTACAAGGAAGCCCTTGAGGTGGCAGGATCAATCCCGCCCGTGCCTAACGGCGTGGGGCCGATGACCGTCGCGGTCCTG
>JANORH010000216.1:0-3107 GCA_031415215.1 Alphaproteobacteria bacterium
GCCTTGGAAATTTCATAGGCCAGCTGGATACCGCCAGCGCGTGCGGCCAGCGACGAGATGTTGACGATGGACCCGGATTTCTGTTCGCGCATCACCGCCAACGCGGCCTTGGTGACCAACCACATTCCCTTCAGATTGACCGAGAGTATCCGGTCAAAGGCAGCCTCCTCGACCCGGTGCGCCGGCCCGTCACCGCCACCGATGCCGACGTTGTTGACCAGGATGTCGATCCGCCCCAGCCGCGCCAGGGCCTTGGCCACGATATCGGCAACCTCGACCGCGCGGGTGACGTCGGCCTGCATGGCGCTAGCCTCGCCGCCGGCTTCCAGGATCATGGCGGCGGTCTCTTCGGCGCGGTCACCGATCCGGTCGACGCAAAGAACCCGCGCACCCTCGGCGGCGAACAGCAGCGCCATGGCCCGTCCGTTGCCCAAGGTCTCGCCCGGCGACTGGCCCGCACCGACGATGACCGCCGTCTTGCCCTCCAGCCGACCCGCCATCTCAGAAGCCCTTGAGCTCGGGATCGAGTACCTGACCCGCGTCCAGCTGCACGCCAAAGGTGTTCAGGATCATCGAGACCTGGGTGTACTGGCCGGTGGTGAACACCACGTCCATGCATTGTTTTTCGGTATAGTGCTGCTTCAGCATGTTCCATGTGCTGTCGCTGATGAAGTGATCGGCGTGGAGTTCATCGGTCGCCCGGATCAGCACCGCGTCCGCTGCGCTCCAACCCGCATCCGCCCCGCGCTTGATCGCCTCGATCTCTGCGGCGGTCAGTCCCGAATCCAGGCCAATGCGGGTGTGCTGGGTGAATTCATAGCCCGACTTGCAGAGGTATCCCACGCGCAGGATCACGATCTCCCGCTCCCGCGCCGGCAGGTCGTTGCGTCGCGACAGCACATAGCCGCCCCATTGATTGAATCGGGCCAACGCCTTGGGCGCGCGGACCAGGGTCCGGAAGATGTTCAGAACGCCCAGCTTGCCGCTACGAACCGGCTGCAGGGCCTCAGCCTGCTCGGGCGAAAGTTCCTCATCACCAAGTGGTGCAACCCGCGGCGCGGACAATCTCATGTGCGTTTCCTCAAGCGTGTTGTCTGGCATCACCTTAGTGTCGGAGCGAGGCCGCGCCACAGGAAATCGGCGGGCCCCGTTTTCAGGCTTGCGACATCGTGCCGGTTGACGTTCGATGCGGCGCAAATGTCGGCCTGAGGAAACGCCATGACCACCTTTCGACTGAACGGGCGGAACGTCACCGTGGGAGGCCCGGATGACGGCCCCCTGCTCTGGGCGATCCGCGATGATGCGGGCCTGACCGGCACCAAGTTCGGCTGCGGTATCGGCCAGTGCGGCGCCTGCACAGTGCATGTGAACGGTGAGGCGGTGCGCTCCTGCCTGACCCCCGTGTCGGCCGTCGCCGGCAAGGCCGTGACCACTATCGAAGGTCTGGGCGGCGAACACGTGCTGCAGAAAGCCTGGATCGAGACCCAGGCACCCCAGTGCGGCTACTGCCAGTCGGGCCAGATCATGCAGGCGGCGGCCCTGCTGAAATCCAGACCGAAGCCTACCGACGCCGATATCGACGCGGCCATGGCCGGAAACCTCTGCCGCTGCATGGCCTATGTCCGCATCAAGAAAGCGATCAAGCTGGCCGCAGGAGTGAAGGCATGAGCGTCTCCCTCGACAACGGCCTCAAGCTCGCGCCCTCGCGTCGCGGCTTCCTGATCACCGTCACGGCTGCGGGCGCGATGTTCAGCGCCACCTCGCCAGCCCAGGCGGCCGACAGCTTCGCCCCCACGATCTGGTACGGCATCGACCGTACCGGCACAGTCACCGTCCACATTATCCGCGCCGAGATGGGCCAGCACGTGGGCACCGCCATCGCCCGCATCGTCGCCGACGAGCTGGAAGCCGACTGGTCCAAGGTCAGGATCGACCACGTGGACTCCGACCCCAAGTGGGGCCTGATGGTCACCGGCGGCAGCTGGTCGGTGTGGCAAAGCTATCCGCTCTACAGCCAGGCCGGTGCGGCGGGTCGGATCGCCCTGATCGAGGCGGGCGCCAAACTGCTGGGCGTGCCCGTAGCGGCCTGCGTCGCCCGCAACGGCGCGGTGGTCGCCGGCAAGGCGTCCGTGTCCTACGGCGACATCATCGCCAAAGGTGACCTGAGCCGGATATTCACTGAGGCCGAACTGGCCAAACTGCCGATCAAAACCCCCGGCCAGCGGCGGCTGATCGGCAAGCCGGCCTTGGCCCGCGACATCCCAGGCAAGACCAACGGCAAGGGCATCTACGGCCTCGACGCGAAGGTTCCGGGCATGGTCTACGCGCGCCCGAAACTGCCGCCGACCCGCTATGGTTCGAAAGTGGTCGCAATCGACGACAGGGCCGCAAAGTCGGTGCCGGGTTATATACGCGCCGTCGCGCTGGACGATCCGTCGGGCCACGTGCCCGGCTGGGTGATGGTCTATGCCGACAGCTTCGTCGCCGCTGACCGCGCCACCGAGGCGTTGAAGGTGACCTGGACGTCTCCGGACGCCATCAAGGTCTCGGAAGCTGACCTGCAGGCCCGCGCCCGCACCCTGGTGGCGGACACGACCCAAGGCGGCCTGGCCGTCGAGGACCCCGGCGTCGACGCCACCTTCGCTGCGGCCACGTCAACGCTCGCGCAGACCTATACCACCGCCACGGCGCTGCATTTCCCGATGGAGCCGGTCAATGCGCTCGCCTTTGAGAAAGACGGCAAGGTCGAGATTCACACCGGCAACCAGTGGCAATCCCTGGTGCTGCCCTGGCTGGCCGAGGCGCTGGGACGCAAGGAAGATACCATTGTCCTCAAGACCTATCTGCTTGGCGGGGGTTTCGGGCGCAGGCTGAACGGTGACTACGCGGTGGGGGCGGCGCTCGCGTCCAAAGCCATCGGCGGCAAGCCGGTGAAGATGATCCTGACCCGCGCTGACGACAGCCGCCTCGACTGCCCGAGGTCGCCCACGGTCCAGACCGTGAAGATGGCGTTCGGTGAGGCGGGCCGCGTCACCGCCATGGAGCACGTGGTCTGCGCGGGCTGGCCGACCATGACCCACGATCCAGCCTTCATGGCCAAGGACGCC
>JANORH010000217.1:0-2590 GCA_031415215.1 Alphaproteobacteria bacterium
CGCGTCCTTGGAATAGAAGCCCGCGAATCCCCACTCCAGATAAGGGATACCCAGGCCGGTGATGGCGATTGTGCCGATGGTCATCACCACGAAGGTCCACTTCATGTACGGCATCAGATGGCCATAGCGGCGCATGTCCTGCTCGTGGGCCATGCCGTGGATCACCGATCCGGCCCCCAGGAACAGCAGCGCCTTGAAGAAGGCGTGGGTGAACAGGTGGAACATCGCCGCGTCATAGGCCCCGACGCCCGCAGCGAAAAACATGTAGCCCAGCTGCGAGCAGGTCGAGTAGGCGATCACGCGCTTGATGTCGTTCTGGGTCAGGCCGACGGTGGCGGCGAACAGCGCCGTGACCGCGCCAATGACGGTGACGACATTCTTGGCCACTGGCGCATACTCGAACATCGGCGACAGCAGACACACCATGTAAACGCCCGCGGTCACCATGGTCGCCGCGTGGATCAGGGCAGAAACCGGCGTCGGGCCTTCCATGGCGTCGGGCAGCCAGGTGTGCAGGAAAAACTGCGCCGACTTGCCCATCGCGCCCACAAACAGCAGCACACAGGCCAGCTCCACCAGCTGCCAATTCTGGCCGGCAAATTCCCAGGTACGGCTGACGCCCGCCTCGATCATCGGGAACAGCGTGGCGAACTCGATCGTGCTGAACGCCCAGAACACCGTCATGATGCCGAGCGCAAACCCGAAATCGCCGACCCGGTTGACCACGAACGCCTTGATCGAGGCCGCATTGGCCGTAGCCTTGTGGTGCCAGAACCCGATCAGCAGATAGCTGGCCAGGCCCACGCCCTCCCAACCAAAGAACAGCTGCATGAAGTCGGCAGCGCTGATCAGCGCCAGCATGGCGAAGGTGAACAGCGACAGATAGGCAAAGAACCTGGGCTTGGCCGGATCCTCGGCCATGTAGCCCCACGAATAGAGGTGCACCAGCGACGACACCGTGGTCACCACCACCAGCATCACGGCGGACAATCCATCCAGCCGGAACGCCCTGTTGGACGTGAAGTCATCTATATGAATGAAAGGCGCATAGACGTGAGTGAACGGCTCAAGGCCGCCCCAGGTCCACTGGCTGAACACCACCCACGACAGGACTGCGGATAGCATCAGGAAGCCGGTGGTGACCGTCATGGCGGCCTTGTCGCCGATCTGGCGACCGAACAGACCCGCCGTCAGCGCGCCAATCAGCGGGCCGAACAGGATGATCGTGACGAGGGTTACGGGATCCAACAGATCAGCCCTTCATCACAGAGGCGTCGTCGACAGCGATATCGCCGCGATTGCGGAAGAAGGTGACCAGGATGGCCAGGCCGACGGCGGCCTCGGCGGCGGCGACGGTCAGCACAAACATTGCAAAAATCTGGCCCGTGACGTTCCCGAGAAAGGCGGAAAAGGCCACCAGATTGATGTTCACCGCCAGCAGCATCAGTTCCACCGACATCAGGATCACGATGATGTTCTTGCGGTTCACGAAGATCCCGAACACGCCGATCGTGAACAGGATCGCCGCCACCGACAGATAGTGGGCAAGGCCAATGACCATCATTCGCCGATCCCCTCGCCTTGTTTCGGATTGACGATCTTCATGCCGGTCTTGGGCGTACGCAGCACCTGATCCATGATGATCTGACGCTTCACGCCGGGCTTGTGGCGAAGGGTCAGGACGATGGCACCGATCATGGCCACCAATAGCACCAGACCCGCCGCCTGGAAGAAATAGACATAGTCGGTATAGAGCACACGCCCGATCGCCTCGGCGTTGCTGAGATCCGATCCGGACCCCGCCGCCGCCGGTGTAAGATTAGCCTTGGCCGCGCCCTGGCTTGCCACCGTCGTCGCCACCAGGATCATCTCGGCGGCCAGGAACGCGGCAATCAGCAGGCCGATAGGCATGTACTGCGCGAAGCCCTGACGTAGGGCGGTGAAGTCCACATCAAGCATCATCACCACGAACAGGAACAGTACGGCGACGGCGCCGACGTAGACGACCACCAGCAGCATCGCCAGGAACTCCGCGCCCAACAGCACGAACAGTCCGGCGGCCGAGAAAAACGCCAGAATCAGCCACAGCACCGAGTGCACCGGATTGCGGGCCGAAACCACACAGAATCCGGCCGCCAGGGTGACGGCTGACATCAAGTAGAATGCGATCGCCTGCAGGGCCATACGGCGCTTCTTTTCCCCTCGAAGTCTTCAGTTCAGTGCGTAACGAAAGTCCCCGTCACGCCCGTCGGATCCGTGCTGTCGAATCGCGTCGCCGGTTTAGCGATACGGCGCGTCCAGTTCCATGTTCTTTGCGATTTCCCGCTCCCAGCGGTCGCCGTTATCCAGCAGCCGGGCCTTGTCGTAGTAGAGCTCTTCACGCGTCTCGACCGCGAACTCGGTGTTCGGGCCTTCGACGATGGCGTCCACCGGGCAGGCCTCCTGGCACAGGCCGCAGTAGATGCACTTGACCATGTCGATGTCATAGCGGGTCGTCCGCCGCGAGCCGTCCTCACGCGGCTCGGCCTCGATGGTGATGGCCTGGGCCGGACAGATCGCCTCGCAAAGCTTGCAAGCAATGCAGCGCTCC
>JANORH010000218.1:0-20181 GCA_031415215.1 Alphaproteobacteria bacterium
CCCTTCCAGCGCCGCTCCAGTTTGGCCCAGCCTCGGGCGTTCGGCGAGGGTGAAAACGGCATTTGCTGGTCGCAACGCGCCGGGCTCTTTATGCAGGGTTTCGAAGCAGGAGCGGCGCGTGGCGGAAATCGAAGTCTGGCGGGGCAGTGTCGCGGCCTGGGAATGCGACGGCATGGGCCACCTGAACGTCGGGTTCTATGTGGCCAAATCGATGCAGGCGCTGGGCGGTCTTGCCGCCGAGTTGGGCATGCCCGGTGCATTTGGGACTCAGACAGCCTCCACCCTGATGGTCCGTGAACAGCACATCCGGTTCCTGCGGGAAGCCCGGCCGGGCGCGCCTCTGTCCATGACGGGCGGCGTTCTCGAGATCGGTGACAGCGAAATCCGGCTGCTGTTCCTGATGCGCCATCACTCCGGCGAGCTCGCGGCCAGTTTCCAGACCGTGGCGGCCCACGTCACCTCACGCGAAGGGCGGGCTTTTCCCTGGCCCGAGCGCGTCCGCGCCCGCGCCCGGACCCTGATGTGCGTCGTTCCCGACAACGCGACCCCGAGGTCAATCGGCCTGGCCCCCGTCGTGACACAGGCAAGCCGCAAACGCGCCGACGCTCTGGGCCTCGGCTGCACAGGCCTGGGGATGGTCACCGCCGGCGACTGTGACGCCTTTGGCCGGATGCGGACCGAAGGCTTCATGCAGCGCCTGTCTGACGCGGTGCCCCATCTTTTCGCCGAGGGCCGTCCGGGCACCGATGCCGCCTCCCGCCCGGTCGGGGGCGCGGCCGTGGAATATCGCCTGATCCACCACGCCTGGCCGCGCGCCGGCGACCGGGTGGAAATGCGCTCCGGGGCTGCCGGCGGCGATGCGCGGGTCCGACGGCTGGTCCACTGGTTGCTGGACCCTGCGTCCGGTCAGCCCTGGGGGACGGCTGAGGCCATCGCAGTCTCTTTTGATCTCGAGACCCGCAAGATCATCACTCTCTCCGATCCGGAACTGGCGCGCGTCAACGCCCAGACGGTCGAGGGGCTGGCGCTTTAGGCGTCGACCATCTCTCGCAGGACGCTACGCACGAGATCCGGACGTTCCATCGGCAGGAAGTGCGTCGTCCCAGGGACGGTCTCGACGGTCACCCACTGCATCGCGCGCAACTCATCAAGGTTGTCGTCGATCCTGGCCGTCGACCCGATCTCGGCGCGCAGCATCCGCACCGGACATTCCAGGCTGCGCAAAGCGGCCCACGCGTCACTGCCATGGGTATCGAAGTTGGACGCCTCCCAGGCCGGTTCGCAGGTCAGCGTCGTCTGGCCATCCCGCGTCTCCTGGAACCCGGCTTCGACGTAGTCGGCGAGCTGTTCGGGGCTCCAGGTCTGGAAAGCGCCGCGCCCCGTATAGGCGGAGATCACGTCGGCCTTGCTTGCGAACAAGCTTCGCCGCCTGAATGCGCCCTGCGCCAACGGATTGGTCCGTCCGACCTGCGACATGCGGGCAACATCGAAGAGCACCGGGTCAAAAAGGGCCAGCGCCTTGACGTTCGGTGGGGACAGCGCCGCCGCCAGCAGGCTGGATGTGCCACCCATAGAGTGCCCCGCCAGCACGACCGGTGCCGTGATCTCGGCCGCCAGCAATGCCACCAGGTCATCGCGAAAATCGCTCCAGTCGGTGCGCCCCTCGGCATTGGCCGGCAACGTCGATGCCCCGTGACCGCGCAGGTCGACCGCCAGGATCCGCATGTCCGCGACCAGTGGCGCCAGAATGCTGCGATAGGTCAGCCCGTTAAAGCCATTGGCGTGCGAGAAGATGACATCGACCGGCCGGTCCGCGGACCCGAAGTCCAGCACAGCCATCTCCCCGCCCCGCGACGGCAGGGCAACGCACCGGGCGCGCATATCAATGATCGATTTAGAATCCATGCCGCTCAATACCCCGATGACGTTGCGACAGAGAAGCCAGGTCGTACCCTGTTCTCGGCACCCAATCGGATTCCCACATCGCAGGCTTGGCCCCGCGACATCCTCCTCTCCCCCCCGCGAAGCGGAGAGGGCGAGGGCAGGGAGAGGGCCGGCTCGTAAAAATGTGATCCGCCGATGGAAGGGCGAGGATGCGCGGCGGCGACGCTTCCGGGTCCTCGGATTCAGGCCAGAGTCAGTCCAGCCGGCCCTCTCCCAATCCTCTCCCTCTCGCCGCCCTCGCTATCGCGAGATCGCGGGGGAGAGGAGGTTCCAGCCCGGCCAGTCCTGCGATGTCTGAATGCGGTAGCTCGGCATCGCCTGGAGAGGCGCAACTTCCAGGTATCGGTAAATCAATCCTAAAATGTAACCTACCGGTACGGATCAGAATCCTGTAGCCTTTCTGTACCGAACCATAACGACGCCAGGACGACCCATGCCACAACCGCCAACCGTCACCCCCAAGGCCGCCGACCGCATCCTGAACACGGCCTCGGACCTGTTCTACCGCGAGGGCTCACGCGCTGTCGGCGTTGACGAGATCGTGGCTCGCGCCGGGGCCACAAAGCCCAGCCTCTACCGCGCCTTCGGGTCCAAGGACCAGTTGATTGCGGCCTATCTGGAAACTCAGGCCGTTCAACTTTGGTCCCACTTTAACGAGGCGCTGGCATCCCGCCCCGGCGATCCCCGCGCCCAGGTCCTGGCCTGGTTCGACGCCCTGGCGGAACGCATGGAGGCCCCGGCCTATCGAGGCTGCGGCCTCTCAAACGCCGCCGTTGAATATCCAGACCCCGAACATCCGGGTCGTCTTGTGGCGGTGGCTCACAAGGACCGGATGCGCAAACGCCTGCGCGAACTCACGCGTGCGATGGATGCTCGCAAGCCCAGAAAGCTGGCGGACAGCCTGATGCTGTTGATGGAAGGCGCTTTCGTCACCAGTCAGCTGTTCGATGGCGCGGGCCCGGCCGGCGCAGCGCGCGGTGCGGCGGAAGCTCTGATCACGGCTCACGCCCGGCGCGCGACCGGAGAGAACGACAATCAAGAGGGCTAGGCTTACCCAGCGTACGCACTTGATCATGACCTGACATTTTTCGAGGAAACCGCCATGAACGCGCCGTCCGCCATCGACGTCACCACCACCGCCTGGACATGTTTCGACGTGTCCATCGAGAACCACGTCGCGCACATTCAGCTGAAGCGCCCCGAAGCCATGAACAGCATGGTGCGTGACTTCTGGAACGAGCTTCCCCTGATCATCAACGACATCAACGACAACGCCCGCGCGCGGTGCATCGTGATCTCCTCAACCGGCAAGCACTTCTGTGCCGGCATGGATCTGGCGGTGTTCACCGGCGGAGGTACTGCCGAGGCGGCCGCCCAGGACCGCCATGTCAACGCCGAGGCCATGCGCCATCACGTCAAGGGCCTGCAGGACTGCTTCTCCTGCCTGGACGAGGCGCGGATGCCGGTGATTGCGGCCATCCAGGGCGGCTGTATCGGCGGGGCGGTCGACATGACCAGTGCCTGCGACATCCGCTATTGCACCGCCGACGCCTTCTTTGTGATCCAGGAAATCAACATCGGCATGACCGCCGATGTCGGCACCTTCCCACGGCTCTGCAAGCTGATCCCCGAGGGCTGGGTACGCGAACTGGCCTATACGGGTCGCCGGTTGCCCGCCCACCGCGCCCGCGAGATCGGCCTGGTCAATGAGGTGTTCGATACCCATGAGGCTGTGGTCGCCCACGCCCTGGCCACCGCTCGTGAAATCGCCGCCAAGGCACCCCTGGCTGTAACCGGCTCCAAGGTGATGATCAACTACGCCCGCGACCACACCCTGAAGGATGGCCTGGACTACATCGCCGTCTGGCAGACAGCGATGTTCAGCGGTCCGCACATGGGCGAGGCGTTCAGGGCCAAAACCGAAAAGCGTGACGCGGTGTTCCCCGACCTGGCGATCCTGCGCAAGGGTATGTGAAACGCGCTGTCACGCCTCCAGCACGGCCCCGGTCAGGTCACAGCCGGCGATGCGCGCGCCGTCCATCTCGGCCTTCAGAAACCGGGCCAGAGGCGCGTGCGCGCCGCGCAGATCCGCGCCACGAAGGGACGCGCCGCTGAAGTCCGTGCGGACGAACCGCTCCTGATCCAGCTTCAGTGGTCCCATCCTGGCGCCGCGTAGATCACATCGCGCCATCTGCGCGCCGGCGAACCGGGCGCCTCGCAGGTCGGCGTCGCGCAGGTTGGCACCGCGGAAATCGCAGGCCGAGAAGTCGCCGCCCTGAAGCTCGCAACCTTCCATATCCATGCCGAAGAACACGGATCGCGGCGCATTCAGGCCCGACAGCCGCCGCTTCTTCAGAGTCTTCATCGGGCGGAAGTCGACACCTGACAGCATGGTCACGGACCCACGTCTCCCCCCGGTGTCGCAATAGGCTTCATGATCCGACATCACGTCGCCCAGGGACTTCCGGTCGACAAACGAGATCGGCGGCGGCGCGCGCAGCGCATCGGTCATGTCCGTATTGTCCAGACGCGCCTGGTTCAGGTTGACGCCGTTCAGCACCGCACGCCGCAGAGAAGCGCCGCTGAGATCGGCCCCACCGAGATCCGCATGCGACAGATCGGCACCGTCCAGAACCGCGCGCATCAACTTTGCGCCGACCATCATCGCGCCCGACAGGTTGGCGTCGGTAAAGTCGGAGGTCATCGCCACCGCGCCGGTCATCTGGACGCCGGCCAGATTGGCGCCGGACAGCACCGCAAAGTTCAGTTCGCCTGGCCTGTGCTCGTGACGCAGGATGCTGAAGCCGTCCAGTTTGTCCTGTAGCGCGATCCGGCCTTCACGCAGGTCGGCCCCGGCCAGGTCAGCGCCGGCCAGATTGGCCCCCCGAAGGCAGGCCCCCCGAAGATCGGCCTTCTTGAGGTTCACGTGCCGCATGTCGGCCTCGCGCAGATCGGCGCCGAACAGGATCGCGCGACTGAGATTGCACCGCGCCAGGGTCGCACCGGCCAACAGGGCACCGGTCATATCGGCGTCTCGCAGATCCAGACCCTCAAGCGAGCAGTTGGAAAGATCGGCATAGGTCAGATTCAGGCGGCGGCCACCGGCCCGGCCCGCAAGATAGCGCTGATGTGCGTCCAGCGCTTCACGAAGAGCCTGGGCATCGACGGCCAGATGGTGCTGCTGGGGTTGAACTGACATGGTGGCCTACCGCCCAGCATGACGTGGGCGATTTAAGGATGGGTTTCGTGTCGTCCTTAATCGGTTACAGCCAGCCCCGGTGCTTGAACCACAGCACCGGCACGATAGCGGCGACCAGCATCATTACCAGCGACATGGGATAGCCGACGATCCACTTGAGCTCCGGCATAACCTCGAAGTTCATGCCGTAGATGGAGGCGATCAGCGTCGGCGGCATGAACACCACCGCCACGACCGAGAAGAACTTGATGATGCCGTTCTGCTCGATGTTGATGAGCCCCAGAGCCGCGTCCAGCAGAAAGGAAATCTGGCTGGACTGATAGCTGGCGTGTTCGGTCAAAGAGTGGACGTCGCGCTGCAGGGTCTCAAGATGCGCGCGGCAGTCAGGGTCTGTGGAAATCTCAGGGGCAAGCGAAGCGAAGCTAAGGGTCCTCGATAGGCTTACCAGGGTGTTGCGGGTGAGCGATGTCACAGCCTGGGCTCCTGCCAGGCTGGTGAGCAACGGCCGGAAATTACCGGCCTGCGGGCGCTCGAACAGGCCCGCCGAGCCTGCGCTGACCTGATCCCCTGTGCCGTTCAGGATCTCTGCCAGCCGCTCGACGATAGCCTCAAGTAAACCGAGCAGGGCTGCGGTGCCGCTGGTGACATCCGATTCTGGCGCGCGCTCGGCGAATACACTGAAGGCACGCAGCTCGGCATAACGCAGGGTGACCAGAAGCCCCTTGGCCAGCACGAACGTCACCGGCGTCGCGAGCGGTTTGTCCAACGCGCTGTGCCCCAACAGCGTCGTTGTCATGAATGTGGAACCGCCCTCCTGATAGAGGCGACTGGAGGGCTCCAGCGCTTCCATTTCCTTGAGCGTGGGAAGGTTGACGCCCAGCGACGCCTCTACGGCGAGTTCTTCCTCGCGGGTGGGGTTAAGGAGGTCGATCCAGACAACCTCTGGGTCCGGACGCCAGCCGGCTACCGGCGCTTCGAGCTGGAAACAGCGCACGCCGCGCCGCAAGACATTGAGCATAGCGCTTCCTCCGCACGACCTTCTGGCCGGGCGCGGGGCGGGGCGTCAATCGCCAAGGCTATTTGGGAGCGTTGTTGTCCTGGCCCAACGCCGCAGCGATCAGGGCCGCGATACGGTCGGTCGAGTCTGCGGCCTGTGACAGCACACTCATCGGACCCTGGCCGGGGCGCATTGCGCTGGCCATTTGCGACGCGGCCGATTGGGCCACCGCGATGGCGCCATTCTGAACCTTGCCAAGACCCGAAGCCGCCATGACCCTGGCGGTTGTGTCCTGATAAATGAATCCATGCGTCGAATAGGTCGAGCCGCCCAGATCACGATTGGGATCGTACCAGACCTTGACCTGGCTCCAGTCGCCACCGGCGGACACATCGATCAGGGTGACGTCTTTTTCGACCTTTCCCCGAGATCCCTCTATAGGGCTCCAGTTGGCGTGGGTGATCTGGACGACGCGGTCGGTCAGCACCTGGCTGACGACTGCCACATGACCCAGGCGCATGCGTTGGGTGGGCTTGAAGCACAGCACCGCGCCGGCGCGGGGCTGGAAACCGGTTTCGTATTTGCTGGACGCCTGGTTCCACCAGGTCCAGGCATCGCCGAAAATCTGAATGCCGGAGATCAGGCGAGCGAATGGGACGCACTGCCAATAGGCGTCAGCACTCGCACCCACAGGCGTGAAGGCGACGAAAGCCGCGGCGGTCAAAGAACCGATGAGGGCTCGCGTCCGTTTCAGCATGCTTAGGTGACTCCCCGCGCTTCCAGTCGAAGGGATAACCCTATCCGGCTAGAGTGAAAAGAGGGTTTACGCCGCCATCGTTCGATATGCCGCGGGATCAATCAATCGACCACAGACAATCCCACGATTTTCATACATCAGTTTGACAAGTATAGTCTCAATTATTCTTCGTATTCGCCGTTCACAATTGAAAACTATCCGGGAACATTCCATCAATACATGTATTGATGCTGTAGAATTATTGAACGTTTTTCACTGATTTACAAAAATATAGGCCTTACTTGTAACAAACAAACATTATGAAACAAGTTGAAACAAGAGCTCGACGACCCGACCCAAGGCTTCAGCCCGACTCGCCTAAGAGGAGAATTCCACCGCGACATGGGCACCGTCCATCAGACCGACTGACTATAAAAGCGGCGTCATGTCGCAGGCCAGCCTGCGGATTGAGCGATCCCGGGCCGCGCGACATCAATGCGACTCATGGACAGTCACACTGGATCGCGGATTCGCCACGACCGGGTCTGGCATTTTGACAATGAGTTCCTAAGTTGGCGGCTCAGTTTGGAGGGCTCCATGGATATCGTCGCGCTGTTAAGCGATCCCGCCGCATGGGCGGCATTCATCACTCTGGTCGTGATGGAGGTGGTGCTTGGCATCGACAACCTGATCTTCATTTCGATCCTGTCCAACAAGCTTCCTGAGCATCAACGGGCGCGGGTCCGCCGGATCGGGATCTCGCTGGCGCTGATCATGCGGCTGGCGCTGCTGTCGACCCTGGCCTTCATCGTCAGTCTGACCAAGCCGGTGTTTGAACTGCCCTGGCAGGGCCTGCCGAACGCCTACGGCGAGCCGTCCTTCGAGTTGATGTTCTCCTGGCGAGATCTGATCCTGATCGCCGGCGGCATGTTCCTGGTCTGGAAAGCCACGCTGGAAATCCACGAAAAGGTCGACCCCAACGAGAAACCCGGCCAACCCGACGCCAAGGGCGCTGTAATCAACAATATGGGCTCTGCCGTGTTCCAGATCATCCTGCTGGATCTGGTATTCTCGGTGGACTCGATCCTGACAGCTGTGGGCATGACAGATCACCTGCCGATCATGTTCGCCGCCGTGATCATTGCCGTCATTGCCATGTTGCTGGCAGCTGATCCACTCGCCAACTTCATCAACGAAAACCCGACCGTCGTGATGCTGGCGCTGGGCTTCCTGCTGATGATCGGTGCCGTGCTGATCGCCGACGGCTTCGGCATCCACATACCCAAGGGCTACATCTACGCCGCCATGGCGTTCTCGGCGCTGGTGGAAGGATTGAACATGGCGTCCCGGCGAAAGAAACCATCGCTGGACAAGCATTCATTGCACTGAGGCTTCAGAGGAAGCTGTAAGGGTCGATATCGATGACCACCCGGATCGCACCGGGTGGTCTGACCCTGGCCCGCCAGGCGGCCATATAGGCCGACAGGTCCACAGCGCGGTCTGCACGTACCAGGAAGCGCTTTCGTCGGCGGCCCCGGATCAGGCCCAGGGGCGCGTCAGCCGGACCATAGACTTCGACCCCTGGCGTGTTCGGGGCGGCCTCCGCCATCAGCCGCATGAACGCCTCCAGCTGCGCTCCATCGGGACCTGAGGCGATCACAGCCGCCAGCCGGCCAAACGGCGGCAGCCCGGCCATTTCCCGTTCGGACATCTCTGCCGCTACGAAGGCATCACGATCCTGGGCCTTCAACGCCTGCATTACTGAGTGCTCCGGGGCGTAGGTCTGGAGCAGCGCCCGGCCCGGCCTGTCGCGCCGTCCCGCGCGCCCGGTCGCCTGAGCCAGCAGCTGATAGGTCCGCTCAGCCGCCCGCAGGTCGCCGCCTCTCAAGCCCAGGTCAGCATCCACAACCCCCACGAGGGTCAGTTTCGGAAAGTTGTGGCCTTTGGCCGCCGCCTGGGTCGCCACCAGAATGTCGATCTCTCCGGCGGCCATGCTCTCGATCAAGCGCCGCGCCTCGCGCGCATCAAAAACCGTGTCGGAGGAAAAGACCGAGATCCGGGCCTCGGGAAACAACTCGCGGGCCTCCTCCTCGACCCGCTCCACGCCGGGGCCGATCGAGACCAGGCTGTCCTTCGCGCCGCAATGCGGGCAGGCGGACGGCTTGGGCATCGAGAACCCGGTCAGGTGGCACACCAGCCGCCCCGTATAGCGATGCTCCACCAGCCACGAGTCGGTGTCTGGCGCGGTCATCCGTTCCCCGCAGGCCTTGCAAAGCACTAACGGCGCATAGCCCCGGCGATTCAGGAACAACAGCGACTGCTCGCCACGCGCCCAGGTCTCCGCCATCGCCTGGCGAAGTGGTGGCGACAGCCAGCGGCCGATATCCGGCGGCGTCTCGCGAAGGTCGATAAGGTCGATGTCCGGCTGCCGCGCCGTGCCGTGGCGTGCCGAAAGTTTCAGCCAGCGATACCGGCCCTGTTCCGCATTGCGCAGGGTCTCCAGCGACGGCGTCGCCGAGGCCAGAATCACCCCGGCCCCTTCGATCCGGCCACGCGCTACCGCCAGGTCGCGGCCCTGATAGATGAAGCCCTGCTCCTGCTTGAAGGAGGTATCATGCTCCTCGTCGACGATGATCAGCGCCAGCTTTCGGAATGGCAGAAACAGCGCCGACCGCGCGCCGACCACAATCCGGCATCGCCCGGTGGCGACAGCGTCAAAGACCCGACGCCGAGCCGGCGGCGCGACATCAGAGTGCCACTCGCAGGGCTGGGCCCCGAACCGGACGGCGACCCGGGCTATCACCGCCTGGGTCAGGGCGATCTCGGGCAGCAGGATCAAGACCTGGGCATCAGGGTCGGCCGCCAGCGCGGCGGCGGCGGCCTCAAGATAAACCTCGGTCTTGCCAGATCCGGTGACGCCATCCAGCAGGGCGACATTGAACCCGCCGCTTCGGACCATGTCGGCCAGCACGTTCGCGGCGGCGGCCTGACTGGCGTTCAGCACCTCGCCCTGCAGGCTCAGGTCTGGTGCCTCAAAGGCCGCTTCGGAGACCACCTCTTCCAGGCGCAGAACACCGTCGTCCAGCAGCCCTTTGACGACGCCTGACGATACGCCCGCCGCGCGTGCAAGTTCAGCCGGCGGCAGGGGTCTTGCGGCGGTGGCCAGCACTCTTGATCGCGCCGCCGTCGGGCGCGACGGCGCTGCGCCGGTGACGACAGCGACCCTGACGGGCCGAGGTTTCGGCGCGCGGGCACCACGCAGGGCGATCGCCAGCGGCTGGCCCGGCGTATCCACGGCATAGCGCGCCGCCCACTGAACGAACTCAAGCGTCCCAGGCGGCAGGGGCGGATCATCCAGCCGTTCAACCACCGATTTCAGCGGGCGGTTACCCCCTGTGGCTTCCCGCAGATCGACGACCACCCCTCTGACCAGCCGTGGCCCGAGCGGCACGGCCACATGGTCTCCGGCCTCCAGCCCCATGCCTTCAGGCTCGGCGTAATCGAACGCCTCCGGCAACGGCATTGGGATCAGGATCGAGGCGATTCGGCTCATGGACGGGGGGCGCGTTTTGAGCTTCACGGCTTCGCAGCTACAAGCATCGCGAACAAGCCCGGAACCCAACAAATGCAGCTCTTCCTCGACACCACCGATACCGGCGTCCTCAAGGACCTTGTCACCACCGGCCTGGTGGACGGTGTCACCACCAACCCGACCCTGATCGCCAAGTCTGGGCGCAACATGCTGGAGGTGATCGCCGAGATCTGCGCCATCGTTGACGGGCCCGTCAGCGCCGAGGTCGCTGCCATGGATGTGGCCGGCATGTTGGCCGAGGGGCGCAAGCTGGCCGGAATCGCGCCCAACATCGTGGTCAAGGTGCCCCTGACCCGAGAGGGCCTGACCGCCACGACGGCGTTTGCCGCCGAGGGTATCCAGACCAATGTCACCCTCTGCTTCTCCGCCACCCAGGCGTTGATGGCCGCCAAGGCGGGTGCCACCTACATCAGCCCCTTCATCGGCCGCCTCGACGACCATGGTGCCAACGGCATGGATCTGATCACCGAGATCCGGGCGATCTATGACAACTATGACTTCGACACAGAGATCCTGGCCGCCTCGATCCGCTCGCCACAGCATGTGACCGAGGCTGCGCTGGCCGGGGCCGACTGCGCCACCATCCCGCCGGACGTTTTTCTGGCCCTCTTCAAGCACCCGTTAACCGAACGCGGGCTCCAACAGTTCATGGCGGACTGGGCCAAGACCGGACAGTCCATCCTATAAGGGTTTAGGACGCATGGACGGCTCACAGGGCGAATTCGGCTTCGAAGAGACCCCGTTGCAGCCGGCCGCTGTGCGGCGGTTTCTGTCTGACAACCCGGAATTTCTGCGGGCCGACGATGGCCTGCTGGCCGAGCTGGGCCTGAAGGTCGCCGCTGGAAACGTCGTCGAGTTCGCGCCGGTTGCTCTGGCGCGCGTGCACGCCGCTCATCAGCGCGAAGCTGAACAGCGTCACCAGATCGAGGAAACCGCTCGTGCCAACTTTGCCGCCCAGGCCCAGACCCATGGTGCGGTGGTCGACCTGCTGGACGCCCGCAATCCGTCCGATCTCGCCCATCGGGTGAACGAACTGGCCCGAGCCCGGTTTGGGTTGTCCTCCGGGATCATCGCGCTGGAAGGTGACGGCCCTCCGCCTGCCGGCTGGAAGCACCTGGTAGAAGGTCAGGTAGATTTGATCCTGGGCGGTTCGCGCGCGCTGGCTCGCATGGGATTTGCCCCGACTGCGCTGGGACTGTTCGGCGCCGAAGCGGCCGAGGTTCGCTCCATGGCCATGGTCCGCCTGGCGATCTGGGAGCCATCATGCCAGGCCTTGCTGGCGTTCGGATCAGCGGACCCCGAAGGCTTCACGCCGGACATGGGTGCTGAACTGGTCGCCTTCCTGGCCCGCGTCGTCGAGCGCACGGCTGAGCGCTGGCCAAAGCTGTGAACGCCGAGACGGCCAGGACGCTGTGGCTGGAGCATCTGGCCCACGAGCGCCGCGCCTCGCCCCGCACGCTTGAAGCTTACGGCTTTGCGGCGGAGCGCTACATCGCCTTCCTGGAACGCCATCAGGGCGAGGCCGTCACGGTCATATCCCTGTCGCAGGTTACCGCTGGAGAGCTCCGCGCCTGGCTGGCACACCTGCGTTCAGGCGACCATCCGCTGTCGCCGCGCTCGCTCAGCCAGGCGCTGTCGGCGATCCGGACGTTTCATAAATTTCTCGACCGGCGGCTGGACGCACCGAATCCGGCCATCGCGCTGGTGCGAGGGCCCCGCGTCAAACCCGGTGCTCCGCGCCCCATCACCGAGGATCAGGCCGCCGGTCTGCTGGCTGAGCCTGGTCTCGATCCGGACCGCGAAGACTGGGAGGCGGCCCGCGACGAGGCTGTGCTGACGCTCCTCTACGGCTGCGGCCTGCGCATTTCCGAAGGTCTGTCGCTGAAGCGATCCGACGCGCCGCTTGGCGACACCTTGCGGATCACCGGGAAGGGGTCGAAGACCCGGATTGTCCCCGTGCTGCCCGCCGTCCGGGAAGCCATCGACGCCTATGTGGCCGAGATGCCTTTCGTGCTGGTGCCCGGTACACCGCTATTCCGCGCCAAACGCGGTGGCCCGCTCAGTCCCAGGCATGTCCAGGCAATGGTGCAAATGCTTCGCGGACGATTGGGTCTGCCGGCCAGCGCCACACCGCATGCCCTTCGGCATTCCTTCGCCACCCACCTTCTGGGCGCCGGCGCTGACCTACGCTCGATCCAGGAACTGCTGGGCCACGCGTCCCTGTCGACCACCCAACGCTACACCGAGGTCGACGCGGCGGCCTTGCTCAGCGCCTATTCGGCGGCTCACCCACACGCCTGAGCTAGAGCACGACAGCTTGAAGTGGATACCGGTTCAAGCGCCCGTCGTGCTCTAAACATATGAGAACGAGCCTGTTTACCCGTTTCAGATGATCCAATCTGAAACGGACAGGCTCTAGCCCCGCACGAAGCGCATCCAAGCGATGCCGTCATTCTCGCCCGTCTCGACGCACCGAAACCCCTCACGCGTGTAGAAGGCCTGCGCGCCCTTGTTCGCGGTCTGGCATTTCAACGTCAGCCGCCCGCCCGCCGCCGCCAGCACGTGGTGCAACAGCATCTTGCCGATTCCGCAGCCGCGCTCGGTCACATAGAGCGAGTGCAGGAAATCCTGTGGTCGATAGAGCGCGGCGACGCCAACCAGTCGGGATCCGTCCATGGCGACAAAGATGTCCTCGTCACGCGCCGCGTCGAGAAAATCCGCCTCGCTGTGCCGATCTGACGGGAGCCAGGTGAAGGTATCGCTGAGCACCTGGACATAGATCCGGGCACAGGCGGCCAGTTCGTCCGGCCTGGCTCTGCGAAGGGTCAGGCCTGCATGGTCCAACCTTCGACCCCCATGGCCGCCTGCCGCAGCGCCTCCGACCGGGTCGGATGTGGATGGCAGGTGCGAGCGATATCTTCCGAAGCGGCCCGAAAGGCCATGGCCACGCAGTATTCGCCGATCATCTCGCCGACTTGGGGCCCGATCATGTGCACGCCCAGCACCTCGTCGGTAGTGGCGTCCGCCAGAACTTTCACGAAGCCATCGGTCTCGTGGTTGATCTTGGCGCGGCTGTTGGCGCTGAACGGGAACTTGCCGGTCTTGTAGGCGCGGCCCTCTTCCTTCAGCTGCTCCTCGGTCTTGCCGACCCAGGCGACCTCGGGTGCCGTATACACAACGCTGGGCACCAGATTGTAGTCCACATGTGCATACTTGCCGGCAATCAGCTCTATACAGGCGACGGCGTCTTCCTCGGCCTTGTGGGCCAGCATCGGACCCAGGATGACATCGCCGGTGGCCCAAATGCCGGGCGCGGTGGTTTTGAAATGGTCGGTGGGAATGAAGCCACGCCTATCCGTCTGGATGCCCACACTCTCCAGCCCCAGACCGTCGGTATAGGGCCTGCGCCCGATGGCCAGCAGCACATAGTCGGCGTCAATCGTCTCGGGCGCGCCTCCCGCGACCGGTTCGCAGGTCAGGCTGACGCCCTTCCTGGTGGTCTTGGCGCCGGTCACCTTTGACCCCAGCTTGAAGGCGATCCCTTGTTTGGTCAGAACGCGCTGGAAGGTCTTGGCCACCTCTGCATCCATGCCAGGCGTGATCCGATCAAGATACTCCACCACCGTCACCTTGGCGCCCAGCCGACGCCAGACCGAGCCGAGCTCCAGCCCGATAATGCCCGCGCCGATCACCACCAGATGCCCGGGCACTTCCGGCAGCGTCAGCGCGCCGGTGGAATCCACGATCCTCAGTTGGTCGACCGTGACGCCCGGCAGGCTCGATGGCTCTGACCCCGTGGCGATCACGATATTCCGGGCCTCAAGGATCGTCGTCGAGCCATCCTCAGCCGTGACCTCGACCTTGCCCGCCCCGACGATCTTGCCCGAGCCCTTGATCCAGTCGGCCTTGTTCTTCTTGAACAGAAACTCGATACCCTTGGTCAGGGCGACAACCGAGTCAGCCTTCTGCGCCATCATCTGTGGCAGGTTGAGCCGGGGCGTCACCTCGATGCCCAACTTGGCGAAGTCGGTGTTGGCAGCCGCGTACAACTCCGAAGCATGCAGGAGCGCCTTCGACGGCATGCAGCCGACATTCAGGCAGGTGCCGCCCAGCGTCATCCGCTTCTCGACGCATGCCACCTTCAGGCCCAGCTGCCCCGCACGGATGGCGGCGTTGTAGCCCCCCGGTCCACCGCCGATGATGATCACGTCGTACTGAGCCATTCAGGCCACCCGTCCAGAGTAATTGGGAATCAGACGTCCAGCAGCAGGCGCTGTGGATCTTCGATGGCTTCTTTCACGTGAACCAGGAAGGTCACTGCGCCCTGGCCGTCGACGACGCGGTGGTCGTAGCTCAGAGCCAGATACATCATCGGTCGGATCACGACCTGACCGCCGACCACCATCGCCCGGTCCTGGATCTTGTGCATGCCCAGGATGCCCGACTGCGGCGCGTTCAGGATCGGCGTCGACATCAGCGAGCCATAGACACCGCCGTTCGAGATCGTAAACGTCCCGCCCTGCAGGTCCTCAAGGGCCAGCTGGCCGTCGCGGGCCTTTTTGCCAAGAGCGCCGATTTCCTTTTCCACCCCGGCCAGGCTCATCAGATCAGCGTCGCGGACCACCGGCGTGACCAGGCCCTTCTCGGTGCCGACCGCGACCGAGATATCGTAGTGGTTCTTGAAGATGATGTCGGTCCCGTCGATCTCGGCATTGACCTCCGGCACCTGCTTCAGGGCATGGACGACCGCCTTCACGAAGAAGCTCATGAACCCCAGCTTCACGCCATGGCGCTTTTCGAAGACATCCTTGTACTGGCTGCGGACTGCCATAACCGCGCTCATGTCCACCTCGTTGAAGGTGGTCAGCATGGCTGCGGCGTTCTGGGCCTCTTTAAGCCGCCTGGCGATTGTCTGGCGCAGTCGGGTCATCTTGACCCGCTCCTCACGCTCGTGGATGGCACGAGGGGCCGCCACAATCGGCGCTGCGGGAGGCGCCTTGGCCCGCGCCTCAAGTGCGGCCAACGCGTCGCCCTTGGTCACCCGGCCATCCTTGCCGGTTCCAGAAATCGAGGCCGGCGTGAGGTTGTTTTCTGTCGCAATCCGCTGGGCAGACGGCGCGAGAATGGGCTCAGCCTTGGCCGCAGGCGCAGGCTTTGCCGGTTCCACCTTGGCGGCCGCAGCAACCTTTGGCGCAGCTGTGACAGCACCCTCGGTAATCTTGCCCAACAGCGCGCCCGGCCCAACCGTTACGCCTTCTTCAGCCGCGATCTCAGACAGCACACCGTCCGAAGGCGAGGCCACCTCAAGGCTGACTTTGTCAGTTTCCAGCTCCACCAGGATCTCGTCCTTGCGGACCGCATCGCCGGCCTTTTTGGCCCAGCGCGCCACCGTAGCTTCAGTGACGGACTCGCCCAGGGCGGGGGTCATGATGTCGGCCATTGGGGGGTAGGCTCCTTGAGATCGCAGTCAGGTTCAGGCGAAGGCTTCGGTCAGGAACGTCTCGAGTTCCTTCAGGTGGCGGCTCATGAGGCCCGCGGCCGTAGAGGCCGAGGCGGGACGACCCACGTAGCGGGCGCGCTTGGCCTTGATACTCATCCGCTCGAGGGTCAGTTCCAGCCACGGGTCGACGAACTGCCAGCCGCCCATGTTCTTGGGCTCTTCCTGGCACCAGACCAGCTCGGCGTTTTTGAAGCGCTTCAGCTCATTGGTCAGCGATTTCAGCGGCCACGGATAGAACTGTTCCAGACGCAGAATGTAGACATCCTGGCGACCACTCTTGGCCCGCTGCTCGATCAGGTCGAAATAGACCTTGCCGGAACAGACAATGATCCGCTTGATCTCCGCGTCGGGCTTCAGGGTCACGCCGGCGACGTCGCATCCGGCTTCTGCGCCGTCGATCATCACCCGGTGGAAACCGGTGCCCGAGGTCATGTCGGCCAGGGTCGAGACAGCACGCTTATGGCGCAGCAAGCTCTTGGGTGCCATCACGATCAGGGGCTTGCGGTATTCCCGCAGCAGTTGCCGGCGCAGAGCATGGAAATAGTTGGCCGGCGTGGTGACGTTGACCACCTGCATGTTGTCCTCGGCGCAGAGCTGAAGGAAGCGCTCAAGCCGGGCGGATGAGTGTTCCGGACCCTGGCCCTCGTAGCCGTGCGGCAGCAGCATCACGAGGCCGCACATGCGCAGCCACTTGCGTTCGCCTGAACAGATGAACTGATCGATCACCACCTGGGCGCCGTTCACGAAATCGCCGAACTGGGCTTCCCAGATGGTCAGGGTGTCCGGATCGGTCAGCGAGAATCCGTACTCAAAACCCAGCACCGCCTCTTCCGACAGCGCCGAGTCCAGCACCTCGAAGTGAGCCTGCGCGCGACCTAGATTCCGCAGCGGAAAATAGGTTTCCTCGGTCTTCTGATCGACCAGACCGGAGTGTCGATGACTGAAGGTGCCGCGCACGCTGTCCTGGCCGGACAGACGCACGGGATAGCCCTGGTCCAGCAGGGTGGCGAAGGCCAGCGCCTCTCCCGTGGCCCAGTCAATGCCGACCCCGGTTTCGATAGCCTCGCGGCGCCCCGCGATCACCCGCTCAACGGTCTTGTGCACACTCAGGTGTTCGGGCAGCGCGGTCATCTTGCGGCCCAGGTCCGTCAGCTTTTGCCTGGACACGCCCGTCGCGTGGCGCTCCTCCCCGGCGGGCAACTTCAGACCGGACCACTTGCCATCCAGCCAGTCGGCCTTATCGGCGGCATAGGCTTTGCCGCCATCAAACTCGGCGTCGAGGAATTTATCGAACTCGCCGATCCAGCCGTCGACATCGGCTTGGCTGCAAACGCCCTCGCCGACCAGGCGCTGGGCGTAGAGATCGCGGACCGTCGGATGGCCCTTGATCTTGGCGTACATCAGCGGCTGGGTCATCGTGGGGTCATCGCCCTCGTTGTGACCGAACCGGCGATAGCAGAACATGTCGATAACCACGTCCTTGCCGAACAGCTGGCGGTACTCGGTGCCCACCTTGGCGGCGAAGGTCACGGCTTCCGGGTCGTCACCGTTGACGTGGAAGATTGGCGTCTCGACCATCAAGGCCACGTCGGTCGGATAGGGCGAGGAGCGGCTGTTCTTGGGTCTGGTGGTGAAACCGATCTGGTTGTTGACCACGAAGTGAATTGTCCCGCCGACTCCATATCCGCGCAGACCCGACAGGGCGAAGCACTCTGGCACGACACCCTGGCCCGCAAAGGCCGCATCGCCGTGTAGCAACAGTGGCATGGCGTGGCCACGACCGGCATCCGGCTGCTCACGAAGCGTGAAGGCCTGTTTGGCCCGGACCTTGCCGATCACCACCGGATTGACGATTTCCAGGTGGCTGGGGTTGGCCGTCAGCGACAGGTGAACTTCGTTCCCGTCAAACTCGCGGTCCGACGAGGCACCCAGGTGGTACTTCACATCGCCTGAACCCTGCACGTCGCTGGGCAAAGACGACCCGCCCTGAAATTCGTGGAAGATCACGTGGTAGGGCTTGCCCATCACGGCGGCCAGCACGTTCAGGCGCCCCCGGTGCGGCATGCCGATGACGATGTCTTTCACGCCCATCGCGCCGCCGCGCTTGATGATTTGCTCCAGCGCCGGGACCATGGCCTCACCACCGTCCAGGCCGAAGCGTTTGGTGCCGGGGAAGCGACGATGGAGGAACTGCTCGAAGCCTTGCGTTTCGATGAGCTTCTTGAGAATCGCCACCTTGCCTTCAGGCGTGAAGACGATCTCCTTGTCGCGGCCTTCGATGCGCTCCTGCAGCCAGGCTTTTTCCTTGGGATCGGAGACGTGCATGTACTGCACGCCGACATTGCCGCAGTAAGTGCGGCGCAGAATCGCCAGGATCTCGCGAACCGTCGCGGTCTCCAGACCCAGCACGAAGTCCAGAAAGATCGGGCGGTCAAAGTCTGGCTCGGCGAAGCCGTAGCTGGCCGGATCCAGTTCGGAGGCGTCGCCCGGCGTGGTCGCCAGACCCAGTGGATCCAGATTGGCCTTCAGGTGGCCACGCATCCGATAGGCGCGGATCATCATGATGGCGCGCAAGCTGTCGAGGGTAGCGGCGCGAACCTCGTCCACCGAGGCGGCCGGCTTGCGGGCCTCGATGGTCTTGCCGACCTTGGCCTCGACGGCGGGCCAGAGACCGTCGATGGCCGACAGCCAGTCGGGGCGTGGACCGGCCACAGCTGGACGCGACCATGCGGGCTTTGCCGCCGCGCGCTTCACCTCGGCCGCACCGTCCAGCAGCGTGGCAAAGAACGCCTGCCATGAGGGTTCGACCGAGCCCGGGTCTACCGACCATTGTGCATACAGGTCTTCTACAAAGGCCGCATTGCCGCCGTAGAGAAAGGATGTCTCGGCCAGAACGTCGTTGATCAGGCCCGCATCGTCCGCCATGTCGTTCGCCTTCCGGGGCTGGGCCGCGGACTTCGAAAGAAGGAGCCGAGCGCAACCGCCCTAAATCAAAAACCCGGCGCCGAGGCGCCTATCAAGACCTCAAGCAGGGTCGTTCCTCGCGCCGCCGGCGACGGTGACACGCGGATACCCGCAGCCTCCATCGCAGCAATCTTGTCCTCGGCACCGCCCTTGCCGCCCGAAATGATCGCGCCGGCATGACCCATGCGCCGCCCCGGGGGTGCGGTGCGCCCTGCAATGAAGCCACCCATTGGCTTCTTGTTTGGTGAATTCTTGATGAATTCCGCCGCGTCTTCTTCAGCTGACCCGCCAATTTCGCCGATCATGATGATCGACTCGGTCTCCGGGTCCTTCAGGAACATGTCGAGCATGTCGATGAACTCGGTGCCTTTCACGGGGTCGCCGCCAATGCCCACGGCCGTCGTCTGACCCAAGCCCACCTGGGTGGTCTGGAACACAGCTTCGTAGGTAAGCGTGCCCGAGCGCGAAACAACACCCACCGAACCCTTGCGGAAGATGTTCCCCGGCATGATGCCTATTTTGCACTCATTGGGCGTCAGCACGCCGGGGCAATTGGGCCCGATCAGCCTGGATTTCGAGCCGCTGAGCGAACGCTTCACCCGCACCATGTCGGCCACCGGGATGCCCTCGGTGATGCAGATGATCAGGCCGATCTCGGCGTCGATGGCTTCCAGGATCGAATCCGCCGCAAAGGCCGGCGGCACATAGATGACGCTGGCGTCGGCCCCAGCCTCACGCACCGCCTCGCCCACCGAGTTGAACACCGGCAGACCGATGTGGGTGGTCCCGCCTTTGCCAGGCGTCACCCCGCCCACCATCTTGGTGCCATAGGCGATGGCCTGTTCCGAGTGGAACGTACCCTGGGCCCCGGTAATGCCCTGGCAGATGACGCGGGTGTTTTTGTTGATCAGGATCGACATGATTAGGCAGCGCCCCGCACGGCTTTGACGATTTTCTCGGCGCCGTCCGAGAGGTCGTTGGCGGCGATGACGTTAAGGCCGCTCTCGTTGATAATCTTCTTGCCGAGTTCGGCATTGGTGCCTTCCAGGCGCACCACCAGTGGGACCGTCAGGCCGACCTGCTTCACCGCCGCGACCACACCCTGGGCCAGCACATCGCAGCGCGCGATGCCGCCGAAGATGTTGACCAGGATACCCTTAACGTTGGGGTCGGCCATGATGATCTTGAAGGCGGCCGTGACTTTTGCCTCATCGGCACCGCCGCCGACATCCAGGAAGTTGGCGGGCTC